>NZ_JBFTOC010000007.1:0-206807 GCF_056397785.1 Arthrobacter sp. 05L421 | reverse complement strand
TGGAACCTCCAGACGTTCAAATGTGGCTCTACCAGTCCACACCCCGCACCAGATTGCGGAACAGACCGTGGACCGGCAACCCACGAACCTCTTTGAACCCGGGGTTCCAGTCCTACGTCAGGCGATCACCACACTTCATATCGTCTAGCCAGCGAGTTCTTGCAGGCCGCCCCGGGGGAGGTGGATCCAGCCCTCGGTCAGGGCGGCGGCGGAATGTCCGCTTACGGGGCGCAGTGTCCTGCCCAGGGCCACTGCCCGCCCGGTCAGGGAGGCGATGACGGCGTCAAACATGTCATCGGAGGCGGCCAGCCGGTCATCGTGTCCGGCCAGGTCCAGCCACGGCGCGGCGGCCGACAGCGCGTCCAGGGCCACTGCCAGCCGTTCCGTTTCCGGTGCGCCCCGCCCCTTGTAGCCGCGGGTCGGCAGGCCCCACAATTTCAGCGACGCGGCCGGGTACACCTCGGCCAGCCGGCCGCTGCCGTCCCGGGCCTGCGGCCCGTAGTCCTGGGCGATCTTTGCCTGGATGACGGCGCAACGCATCGCCGGGTGGGCCAGCCGGTCCGCGGAGACGCTGAGCGGGATCAGGCCCGTTTGAGCGGTGACGAATCTGTCGGTGTCCCGGTAGGCCAGCAGCCGGCGGCCTTCGATCCCGTCATAATCCAGCACCGGATGGGCGTCGAAGTACAGGTGCCCGGCGATAAAGGGAAGAAACGCGTCCGGCCAGCCCAAGGGGCAATCAATCCCGGTCATGTCGCTGGTGCCGAAGAGGCGAACGATCTCCTCGTCGCCCACGCCCAGGGACAGCTGCGCCAGGCGTGCCGCGCCGTCGGCCCACTCGATGACGGCCACCGCCGTCTTCTTCGTGGCAGCAGCGAGGTCGACGCCGAGGGTCCTCACCGTTGCACCCGCCCACAATCAAAAAACGCGGGGTCACTCCCCGCCCGTTCCGGAGGTCCGGATGGGCGGTAAGTGACCCCGCGTTGGAGTGCAGGAACAGTCAGTGACCGGCCGCCGGCACGTAGCGCTTGATGGAAGCAGCCAGTTCGGCTTCGGCTGCGGCGCGGTCGCCCCAGCCCTCGGCCTTGACCCACTTGCCCGGCTCCAGGTCCTTGTAGCGGGTAAAGAAGTGCTCGATTTCCTTGATCAGGAACTCGCTGACATCGCTGATCTCGTTGATGTGGTCGAACCGGGCATCGGTCGGGACGCACAGGACCTTGGCGTCGCCGCCGCCGTCGTCGGTCATGTTGAAAACGCCGATCGGGCGGGACTCGACGATCACGCCGGGGTAGAGGTCGAAGTCCTGCAGGAGCACCAGTGCGTCCAGCGGATCCCCATCCTCACCCAGGGTGTTCTCGAAGAAACCGTAGTGGGTGGGGTACTGCATCGACGTGAACAGGACGCGGTCCAGGCGGACACGGCCGGTCTCGTGGTCGACTTCGTACTTGACGCGCGATCCCTTGGGGATCTCGATGGTCACGTCATGCTTCATGGAATGCTCCTTGACAAATTCAGGGGTGCGCGGCACGTGCATAAAGGCTGTCGGTGCCGCCGACTACTATTGAGGATATAGCGAGAGGCGCTGGTTTCAGGAACTAGTGGGGACATTTCAGGACTAAGGATCAGCAGCAGCATGAAACCGAGAACCAGCGGCGAGGGCCCCGAACAGGCACCCGGCAGGCCTCACGGGATCCCGGCACTGCTGCTCCAGACCCTCCTGGTGGTGGCCGTGGCACTGCCAGCCGGCATCGCCATCGCCCCGGCATTCCTCGGGCCGGAACGGCCCTCCGAAGCCGCGCCGACAGCACTAGCGTGGCAGCAGATTCCCGCTACGCTGAGCGTCCCCGGCGGCAGCGGCGGCGGAATCGGGCCCCTCAGCGGCACCGCGCCCCTCCCCACCGGCGCCGCCCTCGCGGCGCGGCTCAATGGAACCCTTAAGCCCGACGGCGCCGGCACCTTCACCGGGATCGTCCAGGACGCCACCACCGGCCAGGTGCTCTTTGAACGCGGGGCAGACAAGGCCCGCATTCCGGCGTCGAACATGAAGCTCCTCACAGCGGGCGCGGCCCTGCGCGTCCTGGGCCCGGACCGCCGCTTCAGCACCCGTGTGCTGGCAGGGCCCACCCCCGGCTCGGTGGTCCTCACAGGCGGGGGCGACGTCCTCCTGGGCGCCGGAACATCCGCCCCCGGAGCCGTTCTAGGCCGCGCCGGGCTCGCCACGCTCGCCGAGGCCACGGCCGCTGCCCTCAAGGCCGGCGGCGTGACCGGCACCGTGAGCGTCCTGCTGGATGACTCCCTCTTCAGTGGCCCGTCGCTCAGCCAGGTGTGGAGCCCCGAGGACGTCGCCGCGGGGGAGATGGCTCCGCTGTACCCGCTGGCACTGAACTCCGCCAGGTTCGATCCCGCCAAGACCACCGGACCGCGCCCGCAGGACGCCGCCATGACCGCCGCCACGGCGTTCGCAGCCCGGCTCAAGGCGGCCGCGGCGGACAATGGACTGTCCGTGGCCCCCGGGGTCGCCCGGATCAAGCCCGCCAATGCACCCGACAGCGCACACGCCAAGGTCCTGGCCGAGGTGCAGTCCGCCACGGTGGGGCAGCAGGTGGACTTTATGCTGCAGACCTCGGACAACTACCTCGCCGAGGTGATGGGTCGGATGACGGCCCTCGGCGCCGGCCGGCCAGGCAGCAGCGACGAGGCCATTACCGCCGTGCTGGCGCAGGTCAAGGACATGGGCGTTCCCACTGACGGGCTCCGGGCCGCGGATGTCTCCGGCCTGGCCCTGGCCAACCGGGTCTCGGCCCGGCAGCTCACGGACGTGGTCCGGACCATGACCTCGGGGACGGACGCCCGGCTGCGCGCGGCCCTGACCGGGTTCCCGGTCGCCGGGCTCACCGGAACGCTGGGGGACCGGTACGCGGATGCGGGTTCGGCATCGGGCGCCGGGCTGGTCCGCGCCAAGACGGGCACGCTGAACACGGTCATTGCGCTCAGTGGTTACGTCGTCGACGCCGACGGCCGGCTTCTGGTCTTTTCCTTCGTCGGCAACGGACTGACCCCCGGCGCCGCGAACAAGGCCGCGCTGGACCGTTCCGCCGCCGTCCTCGCCGGCTGCGGCTGCCGCTGACGGGTCGGCCCGTCTGGAACCCATGCCCGCCTGGAATCCGGTGTCCGCTAGGCCCGATGCCACTTGGGACGTGGGACCGGCCGGTTCGCCGGTCAGCGAAAATTAAGGCGGATTGTCGGGCCCCTGTGTTCTGATGGATCACATGGAGCCCTCTGCACGCGAGACATCAAGCCATCCATCACCAAAGACTCCGAGTGGGACAACAAGTGAGGCATCGGTCCAGGCCCAAGGTCTCATCAACTGGGAGCTCGCCGCGTCCACCGCAGCCCGCCTGACACCGGCCGGCCCTGTCCTGGGCGCTGCCGAGATCGGCGCCGCCGTCGAAAACCTGCGGCTCATGGCGGATATCTCCGTGCCGCACGTCCACCACATCACCGGCCTTGACGCAGCACGGGACCTGCGCGACTCCGAGGTCCTGGTGGTGGACAGGGCCTCATGGGCCAAGGCCAACACGCAGAGCTTCGCCGTCATGCTTCGGCCGGCCATGGAAAAGCTGCTGGAGGGCCGCGGATCCCTCAGCCCCGGAGCCGCAGGCGTCAGCGCGGCCATCACCGGCAGCCAGCTCGGCGCCATCCTGGCCTTCCTTTCCAGCAAGGTCCTGGGCCAGTACGATCCCTTCTCCGCGTTGGCCGAGAACTCCACCGCCCCCGCGTCCGGCCGTCTGCTGCTCGTAGCGCCGAACATCATCTCCGTGGAACGCGAATTGAACGTCGAGCCCGCGGACTTCCGGCTCTGGGTCTGCCTCCACGAACAGACCCACCGGGTGCAGTTCGCCGCGGCCCCGTGGCTGCGGCACCACATGCTCCAGGAGATCGAAAACCTCAGCGGGCTGCTGCTGGGCAACGTCGATTCATTGATGGAACGGGCCTCCGCGGCCGCGAAGTCGCTGAAGGACCGCGCGGCCCCCGGTGCCGCGCCCGGACGCGGCGCCATCCTGGATCTGCTCCAGAACCCGGAGGAAAAGGCGGCCCTGTCCCGCCTGACGGCCCTGATGAGCCTGCTCGAGGGGCACGCCAACGTGGTCATGGACGCCGTGGACGCCAGCATTGTCCCGTCGGTGAAGACCATCCGGCAGCGTTTCAACGCCCGCGGCCAGGACCGCGGCGTGATCGAGAAATTCATCCGCAACCTGCTTGGCCTCGACGCCAAGATGCGCCAGTACAGCGACGGCGCCAAGTTCGTGCGGGAAGTGGTGGACGCCGCCGGCATGGCAGGCTTCAACAGGGTCTGGGAGTCCGCCCAGAACCTTCCCAGCGAACCAGAGATCCACGACTCCAAGCTCTGGCTCGACCGGATGGGCCTCTAGCAGCCATGACTGCCCGTAACGCCGGTTCCACTTCGGTTTCCAGCGGACGACGCCGGCCCGGCCGCCTCGCGCCGGTGGTCGGCACGGCGCGGAAAATGCTGCAGGACGCCCTGGCCGGGGCCGGCTACCCGGACCGCGTCCTGGTCGCCTGCAGCGGCGGGCCGGACTCGCTGGCCCTCGCCGCCGTCGCCGCCTACTTCTGCCGCCGCGGCCACGTGGACGGCCACCCAGTGTCCGTCGGCGCCGTCGTCGTGGACCACCAGCTGCAGCCGGGCTCGGCCGGGGTCGCCGCAACCACCGCCCGGACCCTGGAGGAGCTCGGGCTCTCGCCCGTGCAGATCAGGACTGTCGACGTCGCCTCCACCGGAGCAGGCCCCGAGGCGGCTGCCCGGGACGCCCGCCATGCGGCCCTCGAGGCCGCCGCGGACGAGGCAGGTGCAGCCGCGATCCTGCTCGGCCACACCCTCGATGACCAAGCCGAGCAAGTGCTGCTGGGCCTGGCGCGGGGGTCGGGCACCCGGTCGCTCGCCGGGATGCGACCCTCCCGTGGCCGGCTGCTGCGCCCGTTCCTGGGCCTGCGTCGCGCGGATACCCTGGAGATCTGCCGGGTGGAGGCCCTGGAACCCTGGCACGACCCGTCCAACACGGACCCGGTGTACGCGCGTTCCCGGACGCGGGTTGAAGTGCTTCCCCTGCTTGAGGACAAGCTCGGCCCCGGCGTGGCCGAGTCCCTCGCCCGCACGGCCGCGATCCTGCAGTTGGACGCCGACTACCTGGAGGAGGTGGCGAATGACACCTTCGAGACGCTGCGCGAGCAGACCGGACACGAGATCAGCCTCCCTGAGGCCGAACTGCGCGGCCTTGCCCCGGCCGTGAGGTTCCGCGTGATCGCCAAGGCCGCCGCCGCCGTCGGAGGTCAGCAGCCCAGCTACCAGCGCCTGCTCGCGGCCGAAGCACTGCTGCGCCGGCAGGGATCGGCCGGCCCGGTGGAGCTTCCCGGTGCGGTCAGTGTCTACCGGCTCTCGCTCGCGCAGCTCCTTGCTGCGGAGCCGACCGCCGCCGCCGGTGTTCCCCGCGAAGCCGCCCGCTGTGGGAAGCTTGTATTCCGGCCTCAACAGCCGCCCCGAAATTAGTCGCACCCCGCATCTACACAGGAGCCATTGGTGGATTCAAACGACGTCCAGGCAGACCTCAAACACGTTCTCTACACCAAGGAACAGATCCAGCAACGGATCACCGAACTCGCGGCGCAGATTGACGAGGACTACGCGGGCCGCGACCTCCTGATCGTCGGCGTGCTCAAGGGCGCCGTCATGGTCATGGCGGACCTGGCCCGTGCATTGCACAGCCACGTCTCCATGGACTGGATGGCGGTCTCCTCGTACGGCTCCGGCACGCAGTCCTCAGGCGTGGTCCGCATCCTGAAGGACCTCGACACCGACCTCATGGGCAAGGATGTCCTGATCGTCGAGGACATCATCGATTCCGGCCTCACGCTGTCCTGGCTCAAGACGAACCTGGAATCCCGCGGCACGGCGTCGGTGGAAATCTGCACCGCCTTCCGCAAGCCCACGGCCGCCAAGGTCAAGATCGACGTCAAGTACGTCGGCTACGACATTCCCAACGAATTCGTCGTAGGCTACGGCCTGGACTACGCCGAGAAGTACCGCAACCTGGACTTCGTCGGCACCCTGGCCCCCCACGTCTACGAGTAAATCGTTCACGCAGCGGCACCCCCCGCCCGGGACCCGGGCGCCGGGGAGGCCCTGCCGCGCTACGCCCACAGGGAACTTTTGCCCTCCGCCGTGCGTGAGTTAGTGCGACGGTGTATAGCTAGAACCTGACGCAGCACCCCACGCGCGCAGAACGGTCGCCGTGCAGCACTACCAGGAGGGACGGGGCCAGCCCCGAACAGATGAAAGCTAAGAGTTTCTTCAAGGGCCCCGGCATCTGGATTGTCGTCGTGGTGGCCATGCTGCTACTGGCATTTGCCACTCTGGCGCCGGGCGGCGCGAGTCGGATCGACACGGACAAGGGCCTTGAACTGCTGAGCGCCGGCGGAAAAGTTGAACAAGCCAAGATTTTCGACGCCGAGAACCGTGTGGACCTGGTCCTGAAGGACAACCTGCAGGTCGACGGGCAGGACAAGGGAAAGAACGTCCAGTTCTATTTCGTCAACGCCCGCGCCCAGGACGTCGTCAAGGCGGTCACCGACGCCAAACCGTCGGGCGGCTTCACTGACCAGCCGATCGAAAACAACTGGTTCTCCGGGCTCTTCTCCCTGCTGGTGCCTGTGCTCTTGCTCGGTGTCCTCTTCTGGTTCCTGCTCTCCCGGATGCAGGGCGGCGGGTCCAAGGTCATGCAGTTCGGCAAGTCCAAGGCCAAGCTCGTCAACAAGGACATGCCCCAGGTGACCTTCAGCGATGTCGCCGGCGCCGATGAGGCCGTCGAGGAACTTGAGGAGATCAAGGAATTCCTGCAGGAGCCGGCCAAGTTCCAGGCCGTCGGCGCCAAGATCCCCAAGGGCGTGCTGCTCTACGGCCCTCCGGGCACCGGCAAGACCCTCCTGGCCCGCGCGGTTGCCGGCGAGGCCGGCGTTCCCTTCTTCTCCATCTCCGGTTCCGACTTCGTGGAAATGTTCGTCGGCGTGGGCGCCTCCCGCGTCCGCGACCTTTTCGAGCAGGCCAAGTCCAACGCCCCGGCAATCATCTTCGTCGATGAGATCGATGCAGTCGGCCGGCACCGCGGTGCAGGCATCGGCGGCGGCAACGACGAGCGCGAGCAGACCCTGAACCAGCTGCTGGTCGAAATGGACGGCTTTGACGTCAAGACCAACGTCATCCTGATTGCCGCCACCAACCGCCCCGACGTCCTGGACCCGGCACTGCTGCGTCCGGGCCGCTTCGACCGGCAGATCTCGGTGGAGGCCCCCGATTTGATCGGCCGCGACCAGATTTTGCAGGTGCACGCCAAGGGCAAGCCGATGGCTTCCGGCGTCGACCTCAAGGCTGTTGCCAAGAAGACCCCCGGCTACACGGGCGCGGATCTGGCCAACGTCCTGAACGAGGCCGCCCTGCTGACGGCCCGCTCCAACGCAAACCTGATCGATGACCGCGCCCTCGACGAGGCGATTGACCGCGTCATGGCCGGCCCGCAGAAGCGCAGCCGGGTCATGAAGGAACACGAACGCAAGGTCACCGCGTACCACGAAGGCGGCCACGCCCTTGTGGCGGCTGCCCTGCGGAACTCCGCCCCGGTCACCAAGATCACCATCCTGCCCCGCGGCCGTGCCCTCGGCTACACCATGGTGGTCCCGGAAAACGACAAGTACTCCATCACCCGCAACGAGCTGCTCGACCAGATGGCCTACGCCATGGGCGGCCGCGTCGCCGAGGAACTCGTGTTCCACGATCCGTCCACGGGTGCGTCCAACGACATCGAGAAGGCCACCGGGATCGCCCGGAAGATGGTCACCGAGTTCGGCATGAGCGAAAGGGTCGGGTCCGTTCGCCTCGGCCAGGGCGGCGGCGAGCCGTTCCTGGGCCGCGACGCCGGGCACGAGCGCAACTACTCGGACCAGATCGCCTACATCGTCGACGAGGAGGTGCGCCGCCTGATCGACGGCGCGCATGATGAGGCCTACGCCATCCTGACCGAGAACCGGGACGTACTGGACGAGCTCGCGCTGGAACTGCTCGAACGCGAGACGCTGAACCAGGCCGAAATCGCGCAGGTCTTCACCAACATCCGCAAACGCGACTTCCGCGACGTCTGGCTTTCCAAGGAGACCCGCACGCTCCAGTCCGCCGGACCGGTGGAGTCGCGCCGCGAAAAGGCGGAGCGTGAAGCGCACGAGGAAGCTACCCAGGCCCGGCTCGAAGAGCCCCTGGATGCCCAGCCCCCGCATGCCCAGGGTGTCGGCGGGCAGGAGTCCTTCCAGGGCGGTGCTACGGATATCGGGACTGATGGTCATCCCGGCTAGGCTTCTTCTGTGACTTCTAACTTCGACGACGACGTTCCCGCCCCCGCTGCTTCGGCGGGGGACGGGGAAGCCGCGCATTCAAAGACCAAGGTGGACCGCCCCAGGATCGAAGCCGCCGTGCGGGAAATCCTGCTGGCCATCGGCGAGGACCCGGACCGCGGCGGGCTCCTGGACACCCCGAAGCGGGTAGCCAAGGCCTATACGGAAATGTTCGCCGGCCTGCACCACGACCCCGCCGAGATCCTGGCCACCACCTTCGATCTGGACCACGAGGAACTCGTTCTGGTCAAGGACATCCCGTTCTACTCCACGTGCGAGCACCATCTGGTGCCGTTCCACGGCGTGGCGCACGTGGGCTACATCCCGTCCCACGACGGCAAGATCACGGGCCTGAGCAAGCTGGCCCGGCTCGTGGACATGTTCGCCAAGCGCCCCCAGGTCCAGGAACGCCTGACCACCCAGATCGTCGAGGCCCTCGTCACGCACCTCAAACCGCGCGGCGCGATCGTCGTCGTCGAATGTGAACACCTGTGCATGTCCATGCGGGGAATCCGCAAACCCGGCGCCAAGACCGTCACCAGCGCAGTGCGCGGGCAACTGCATGACCCGGCCACCCGTGCCGAAGCCATGAGCCTCATACTCGGAAGGTAAGAACACAGACTATGGACTCCCTAGCTGCAGCCCCGGGGACCGGCCCCGCCACCTCGCCACTGCCGATCCTGCGCAAGCCGCGCCCGGCGGCGAAGTTCCAGGACCTGCCCACGGACCGGACACTCGTCATGGGAATCCTTAACGTCACCCCTGATTCCTTCAGCGACGGCGGATCGCACCCGACGCCGGACACGGCCATCGCGGCCGGGCTGCGGATGTTCTACGCCGGGGCGGACATCATCGACGTCGGCGGCGAATCCACCCGCCCGGGCGCCGCGGCGGTGGACGTGGACGAGGAACAGCGCCGGGTCCTGCCGGTCATCGAGGCCCTGGTCAAGGCCGGCGCCCTCGTCAGCATCGACACCACGCACGCCGCGACGGCGGCTGCAGCCCTGAAGGCCGGCGCCGCGATCATCAACGACGTTTCGGGTCTGACCCTGGAGCCGGAAATGGCGGAACTGGCCGCCCGGACCAAGGTCCCCTACATCCTGACGCACCGCCGCGGCGACGCCAGCACCATGAATTCCCTGACGGACTACCGCGATGTGGCCGGGGAAGTCGTGACGGAACTCGCCGGCATCCGCGACAAGCTGTACTCCGCCGGTGTCGCCCCGGAGCAGATCATTGTGGACCCGGGACTGGGCTTCGCCAAGAACGACGTCCAGAACTGGGAGCTCCTGCAGCACCTGGATGTGCTGCAGGCCATGGGCCACAAGGTCCTCGTCGGCGGCTCCCGCAAACGCTTTCTCGGCAGCCTCCTGACCGTGGCCGGCAAAGCGGCCCAGCCGGTGGAACGCGACGCCGCCACTGCCGCCGTGACCGCCATCAGCGCGTTCCGCGGCGCCTGGGCTGTGCGCGTGCACGACGTCGGCGCGAGCCTCGACGCCGTCAAGGTCGCCGCCCGCATGGTCCCCCCGACGCACCCGGCAACGGCTGCTGCCGCCGGCACCAACTGATCCGGCGGCCGCCATGGACCAGATCACGCTGAGCGGCGTCACCGCCGTCGGCCATCACGGTGTGTTCGATTTCGAGCGCCGCGACGGCCAGCCGTTCGTTGTTGACGCTGTGCTGCACCTGGATTTCAGCAAGGCCGCGGCTTCCGACGACGTCCTGGATACCGCGCACTACGGCGAAGTGGCCAACTGCATCCGCGACTGGATCATCGGCGGACCGCTGAACCTGATCGAGGCCCTCGCCGTGCGGATCGCCGAGGACGTGCTGGAGAAATTCCCGGTGGCCGCCGTGGACGTCACCGTGCACAAGCCCAAGGCCCCGATCGAAGTCGACTTCGGCGACGTCTCCGTCAGCGTGCACCGGAGCCGGTCGTGAGCCCGCTCTACACCCGCGCCGTGATCGCGCTCGGCAGCAACCTGGGGGAGCGCAGCGACACCCTGTCCGCCGCCGTCGCGGATCTTGTCGACCCGCCGGAGGTGCGCCTGCTGGCCATCTCGCCGATCGTCCAGACGAAGGCCGTGGGCGGGCCGCCGGGCCAGCCTGACTTCCTGAACATGGTGATTGCCGTCGAGACGTCCCTGCCGCCGCGCGAGCTGCTGGAGCACTGCCATGCCGTGGAGCAGAAGCATTTGCGGGTGCGCGAGGTCCGGTGGGGCCCGCGGACCCTTGACGTGGACATCATCACCTACGGAGACGTGGTGAGCTCTGACCCCGAGCTCACGCTGCCCCATCCCCGGGCCGCCGAACGGGCCTTCGTGCTCTATCCGTGGTCGCTGATCGATCCCGCGGCGGAGCTCAACGGCGAACGCGTGGGGGACCTCGCAGCGAAGGCCGCCGATTTCGGCGACCTCACGACGTTTGACGGCTTCCAGAACCACGGAGCAGCGGATGTCACAGAGCGCACGGGCGTGTCCGGCGCGGCGGAGCGCCCGTGAAGCTGACCAGCCCCCTGCTCCTGCTGGCCATTTGCGTGGTCGTGGCCGTGGCCGGCTGGTCCGCCACCATGATCTCGGGCCGCTACAGCCTCGCCACCCCGGTGCTGCCGCTGACAGGGCTGCTGACCATGGGGGTGATCGTGGCGCTCACCTTGGTGCTGGGCATCCGCGTGCTCCGTTGGCGCAACGGCAAGAAGAAGAAGATCCTCAACCCCATCCTGGCTGCCTGGACGCTGGTCCTGGCCCAGGCCTGCGCCTACACCGGCACGGTCCTGCTGGGCTGGCACGCGGGAATCCTGGTGGAGCAACTTCGGCTGTGGAACCTGCGCAGCAACCAGGACCTCACGTGGCAGGCCCTGGCGATGGCCGGCGGCGGGCTGATCATGGTGATCGTGGGGCTCGTCGTCGAGCGGTTCTGCCGGATTCCGCCTGAAGACGGCGACGCCGAATCCCGGCCCGGCGTGCAGGGAAAACGCAGCAAGCCCTCGTCGGAAGGCGAATATGCGTACCGAAGCGATTGATCCGCCGGGCCTCGACTGGCTCAGGGTGTCACCGAAGTACGTCAAGGTCCGCCTCGCGGGGTGGGCGCTGGGAAACCTGATTGCGGTGTCCCTGCTGTCCCTTCCCCTACTCCTGGTGCTGACCGGTGTGTGGACTTGGCCGCCCGTCTGGCTGGGCGTCGCCGTTCCCGCCGTCTGGCTGCTTCTGGCGCTGTGGCGGCTCCTGCTGATTCCTCGGCAGGTGCGTTCGATCGGCTACGCCGAGCGGGAGGACGACCTCCTGATCCGGCGCGGCATCTTCTTCCAGCGCACCCTCGTGGTCCCTTACGGGCGGATGCAGTACGTGGACATCGCGGTGGGCCCGGTGGAGCGTCCGCTGGGCCTGTGCACCCTCAAGCTTCACACCGCCGCCGCCGCGACCAGCGCCGAGATTCCCGGCCTGCCCGCCAGCGAAGGGGCCCGGCTCCGCGAACAGCTGTCCGCCCGCGGCGAAGCCCGGCTGGCCGGGTTGTGACGGGACGATCGTGACGGTATGGCGGTGACACCGGAGGGTGCTGGACGCGCCGGTGCCGACGCAGCTGCTAATGCCGGAAATGCCGACGCCGACTGGTTGCGCGTGCACCCGGCCTCGCCCTTTGTCCGTGGCTGGGTGGCCCTGGTTGCTCTGTTGTTCTTTTTTGGACGCGACAGTTTCGAACGCCTGCTCCAGGGCGGTCCGCTCTTTGACGAGCGGCTCGCCGGACGGGCGCCGTGGCTGCTGCTCGGCGGCGGCACGCTGCTGCTGCTGACTGTCTGCGGCTACGTCCTGAGCTGGTACTTCACCCGCTACCAGGTGGCGGGCGGCTACGTGCGCGTCAACACCGGTTTCCTCTTCAAGCAGCAGCGGCAGGCCAGGCTGGACCGGGTGCAGGCAATCGACGTCGTGCAGCCCCTGCTGGCACGGATCTTCGGACTCGCTGAACTGAGGTTCGAAGTCGCAGACGCCGGCGAATCCGCGGTGCGCCTGGCTTACCTGCGCGCGGACGAGGCCCGGCAGCTCCGCGCGACAATCCTGGCCCGCGCCTCCGGTGCCTCGAGCAGGACGCTGTCGCTGTCGCTGTCGCCGGAGCCGGGAGACCCGGAGTCCGGAGAGCTGGCGACCGCCGCCGTGGAGGCCCCGGAACAGGTGGTGCTGACCGTGCCGCCGCCGCGCCTGGTGGGCTCGCTGCTCCTGAGCGAACAAAGCGTCGTGATCCTGGCCGGCGGCATCGCCTCCGTGCTGCTGTCCGCCGTCACCGAAAACCGCAGCTTCGTGGTCTTCCTGATCCCTGCCGCGATCGGACTCGTCGCCTCGTACTGGTCCTCGTTCAACAAGGGCTACAACTTCACGGCCGCCATTTCCCCGGACGGCATCCGGCTGCGCTACGGCCTGCTGGACACGCAGGCGCAGACTGTGCCGCCCGGCAGGATCCAGGCGCTGAAGGTCAGCCAGCCGCCGCTGTGGCGGATATTCGGCTGGTACCGGATCCAGGTCAACGTGGCCGGCTACGGCCTGGCCGCCAGCGCCGGCGAAGGGACGGCCCGGACCACGCTGCTTCCGGTCGGATCCGTCGCCGACGTCCTGGAAATCCTGTCCCTAGTCCTCCCGGATCCCGGAACGCCGGATCCGCTGGGCGTGTTCACCGCAGGGATCACCGGTCTCGCGGACGCCGCCGGGACTCCTGGCGGCGGCGGCCAGGACACCGACGGCGGCTTCGTCACCAGCCCGCGCCGGGCCCGGTTCCTGGCGCCGCTGGGCTGGCGGCGCAACGGTTTCACCGCAACGGAGACCGCTCTGCTCCTGAGGTCGGGCCGGTGGTGGCGGGCCCTGGTGGTGGTGCCGCACCAGCGCACCCAGTCCATGGCACTGCAGCAGGGCCCGCTCGCCCGCAGGTTCCGGGTGGCGGACCTGGTCCTGCACACCACGGCCGGTCCGGTGGCGCCGCGGCTCATCCAGGCCGGCCTCGACGAAGCCCGGGCCCTGTTCGATGCCCAGTCCGCCCGTGCCCGCGCCGCGCGCAAGCGCCAGAAGAGCGAGCACTGGATGGAGCCGGCGGCCCAGCCGGCCGCACCACCCGCAGACCACCCTCAGGAAGGCCCGCATCATGGCTAAACCAGGACGCCTTGGCGTCGGAATCATTGGCGCAGGGAAGGTCGGCGCTGTCCTGGGGGCGGCGCTGCGCGGAGCAGAGCACGCCGTCATCGGGGCGTCCGCCGTTTCGGATGCCAGCCGGGACCGCGTCGAAACTCTCCTGCCCGGCGTCCCGATCCTGGACGTGCAGGACATCGTGGAGCGCGCCGAGCTGGTCCTGCTGGCCGTCCCGGACGATGCCCTGGGCCCGCTCGTGAACGGCCTGGCCAAGCTCGGCGCCTGGCAGCCCGGCCAGCTCGTGGCGCACACCTCCGGGCGCTTCGGCGTCGGGATCCTGCACCCGGTCCGTGCCGCCGGCGCCGTGCCGCTCGCACTGCACCCGGCCATGACATTCACGGGCATGAGCCTTGACCTCACGAGGCTCCTGGATTGTACTTTTGGCGTCACGGCCGACGCCGCGATGCTGCCGATCGCCCAGGCACTCGTCGTCGAAATGGGCGCCGAGCCCGTCGCGATCGCCGAGGCGGACCGCGTCCTCTACCACGCTGCCCTCGCGCACGGCTCCAACCACCTGGTCACGCTCGTGGCGCAGGCCTCGCAGCTGCTCCGCGACGTCGGCGTCGACGCACCGGACCGGATGCTGGGCCCGCTGCTCCGCGCCACCCTCGAGAACGCCCTCGCCTCCGGCGAATCGGCCCTGACCGGACCTGTTGCCCGCGGTGACATGGGCACCGTTGCCGCCCACGCGGGCGCCCTCCGCGAGTACGACGACGGCGCCGCCGGCGATATTCTTGAGGCGTACCTGGCCATGGCCCGGGCGACAGCCCGCCGGGCAGGAAGCCGCGGGCTCCTGAAGCCGGAACAACTCGACGGCATCGAACAGGCGCTCGGCGGCCCCGGCCAGAACGGGACGCCCGCCCCGGAAGGACCCTGACATGACAATCCAACTCGTCACCACGGCTGACCAGCTCCGCGCCGCCAGCGCCCGGCTGCTGGCGCAGAAGGGCGGCGTGTCCCAGGGGCTCGTGCCCACCATGGGCGCCCTGCATGAGGGGCATGCCCAGCTGGCCCGGACAGCCGTTGCCCAGAACGACGTCGTGGTGGCCAGCATCTTCGTTAACCCGCTGCAGTTTGGCGAGGCCGCGGATCTGGACCGCTACCCCCGGACGCTGGATGCGGACCTCGCGCTGCTCGACGCCGAGGGCGTGGACCTGGCGTTTGCGCCGAGCGTTGAGGAGGTCTACCCCGGCGGGGCACCCCTGGTGCGGATCACGGCGGGACCCCTTGGTGAAAAGTGGGAGGGCGCGTCCCGGCCCGGACACTTCGACGGGGCCCTGACCGTCGTCGCGAAACTGCTGCACTACGGCATCCCTGGCGCCGGGCTGCCGGGCGGAGGCCAGCCGGCCTACCGCGCCTACTTTGGCCAGAAGGACGCGCAGCAACTGGCGCTGGTCCAGCGCATGGTGGCGGACCTGAATTTCCCCGTGGAGATCGTGCCCGTGCCCATTGTCCGATCGGCCGACGGCCTGGCACTGTCCAGCCGCAACCGCTTCCTCTCCGAGGACCAGCGCGAGGCCGCCCTGGTCCTTTCCCGGGCGCTGCGGCTCATCGAGGCGCGTGCCAACGCGCATGAGCCACTGGACGTCGACTCCGCTCAGGCCCTGGTCCGGTCCCAGCCGCTCGTGGAACTGGACTATTTCGACGTGGTGGATCCGCGCACCCTCGAGCCCCTCGCGGAGAACTGCCAGGACACCCCGTTCCGCGGCGAGGGCCTGGCGATCATCGCCGCCAAGGTGGGCCCCGTCCGCCTCATCGACAACGCGCCCCTGAACTCCTAACACAACCCCGCCACCAAAAAGCAACGCGGGGTCAGATACGGCCCATCCCGAGGCACTTCATCGGCCGTATCTGACCCCGCGTTGCTTTTGTGGCGACGGGAATGCCCCCGGGCCTTAGACTGTTGGAATCTGCAGCAGCGCCGACGCTCGCCGGACCCACACCAAACTCCCTGAGGGAATTCCCATGTCAACAGACGTCTCGTCCAACGCCTCTGGCGATCCCGCACCGGGCGCTGCCCCCACCATCCCCGCGCGGAACGTGCCCGCCGCGCCGACAACGCCGGCGAAGATGTCCCGGGAGTCCGTAACCATCATCGTCACGCTGCTCGTGGCCACGTTCGTGGTGATCCTCAACGAGACCATCATGAACGTGGCCCTGCAGCGGCTGATGGTGGACCTGAACATCGATGCGCCCACCGTGCAGTGGCTCTCCACCGGCTTCATGCTCACCATGGCTGTGGTGATCCCCACCACCGGGTTCATCCTGCAGCGGCTGTCCACCCGTGCCGTGTTCATGCTGGCCATGGGGCTGTTCTCCGGCGGCACGCTGCTGGCCGCCCTCGCGCCGGGCTTCGAAGTCCTGCTGCTGGCCCGCATCGTCCAGGCCGGCGGCACAGCCATCATGCTGCCGCTCCTGATGACCACCATCCTCACGCTCGTGCCGCTGGAACGCCGCGGCGCCGTCATGGGCAATGTCAGCATCGCCATTTCGGTTGCGCCGGCCATGGGCCCCACGGTTTCCGGCCTGATCCTCGAGCACTTTTCCTGGCGGTTCATGTTCGTCTTCGTGCTGCCGATCGCCCTGGCCGCGCTGGCCATCGGGGCCAAATACCTGACCAACATCGGCACCTCCGAAAAGACCCGGCTTGATGCACTCTCGGTGGTGCTCACGGTCCCCGCATTCGGCGGCCTGGTGTACGGCCTGAGCCAGATCGGCGGCGGCCAGGCCGGCTCCCGCACCCCGGCCGTGGTGGCCCTGGCCGTCGGCGTGGTTTCCCTGACCGCGTTCGTCCTGCGCCAGCTGAAGCTGCAGAAGAGCGACGGCCCCCTGCTGGACCTGCGCGCCTTCACTTTCCGGATGTTCACCGTGTCCGTGCTGCTGCTGGTCGTGGCCATGATCGCCTTGTTCGGCGCGGTGATCCTGCTGCCGTTGTACCTGCAGGAGATCCGCGGCCTGAAGTCACTCGAGACCGGCCTGGTGCTGCTTCCGGGTGGCCTGGCCATGGGCCTGCTGGGGCCGTTCATCGGCCGCGTGTTCGACAGGGTCGGGCCGCTGCCGCTGACAGTGACGGGCTCGGTGATGATGGTGCTGTCCCTCTGGCAGTTCTCAATGCTGGACGCCGGCTCACCGTTGGGGTGGATCATTGCCCTGCACGTGGCGCTGAGCCTGGGCCTGGCACTGCTGTTCACGCCTGCTTTCACGACGGGCCTGAACCCGCTGCCACCGCACCTTTACTCCCACGGCTCGGCCATCATGAGCACCCTGCAGCAGGTAGCCGGCGCCGCTGGCACGGCGCTCCTGGTCTCGATCTACGCGGTGGTGGCGGAGTCCTCGGGAATGGTTGCCGGCATGCACGCCGCATTCCTGACGGCGGCTGTCATAGCCCTCGCCGCCGTCGTGCTGTCTACCATGATGCGCAAGACCGCCGGCGCGGCACAGCCCGCACACTAACAGCGACGCCACTAAGAGCAACGCGGGGTCACTTCGCGCCCATGTCCTAGGGGCGGATGGGCGCGAAATGACCCCGCGTTGGTTTGCGTTGGTTGGTTTTGCGTTGGACTTACGCGGGTCAGCCCGCGTAAAACGCGCTGAGTTCGGCGATCAGCTTGTCCGGCGCCTTGTTGACACCGTCGTGGCCCATGCCGGGCAGGATCGTGTAGCTGGAACCGGAGAGGACATCGTGGATCTGGGCACAGGCCACGCCGAAGTATGCCGGGCTCTTCTCGCCCACAATGATCAGCGTCTCCAGCGGAAGTTCCAGGAACGGCTCTGCCGGCATATCTGCGGCGATGATCGCCTTAATCTCGCGGACACCGGTCTGCATGAGGTCGCGCAGCTGCTTGCCCATCGGCGTGCCCGCCGAAAGCTTGTTCGCCAGCGTCAACATTGACAGCGGCATCCGGGACAGGGCGCTGCCGGTCTCGAGTCCTCTGAGCAGGACGGCGAGGGCGCGGTCGTCGTCGCCGGCCGCGGTCGCCCGCTCGTATTCGGGCGTCCAGTCCGCCGTCACGCTGTGGTTGACGGACACGGCGGGGTCGTAGACAGCCAGCCGCTCCACCGGCAGGGTGCGGGCCGCGTGCAGGGCCACCGCCCCGCCGAAGCTGTGGCCGAAGACGTCCGTACTGGACGTTTGCTTCATGACGGCGTCGAGATCGTGGATGTCCACGTCCAGGGTGTAGTCCTCCGGCTGCGGGGAGGACGTGCCGCGGCCGCGACGGTTGAAGGTGTGCACCGGCCGGCCAAGTGACGCGCTGAGTTTCTGCGCGAAACGCGTGTAATCGGCGGCCGTCACCATCGAGGCCGGCACGACGACGATTCCCGAGCCCGCCGAGGCGAGCTCGGCGCCCGTGCTGAAAAGCTCGATCGTTCCGCCGTCGGGGGTTCTGATGTTCTCGCGGGTCATGCTCCGAGCCTAGCCGAGGCCGCGCCCCACTGCAGTAAGCCACAACTCAGTAGAGGGCAGGTCAATCGGGCACGGCACTGCCCGGGCACAGTGCAGCTAGTTGCCCAGCCGGCCGCCGGAAGCCTCGAGGTAGCAGGCGCCGCAGAGCGACTCGTACCAGACGTCCTGGCCGTCGATCGCAACCTGGTTCCCGTCAAAGACCACCTGGTCCCCGATCCGCCGGGTGTTGAAGATAGCCTTCCGTCCGCAGCGGCAGATGGTCTTGAGTTCTTCGACGGTGTGCGCAATCTCCAGGAGCCGAAGGGACCCGGGGAAGGCGCGGGTCCGGAAATCGGTGCGGATGCCGTAGGCGAGCACGGGGACGTTGTCCAGGACCGCGATGCGGAAGAGATCGTCCACCTGCTCCGGTTCCAGGAACTGGGCCTCGTCAACCAGCAAGCAGGCCACCGGTGCGGTGTCCACGTGCTGCAGAAGGGCGTCGGGATCGTCACCGTGGGCCTGGGCGGTGAAAAGCCCGCGGGCCGATGCGCCGGCGGGGATCAGGAAGTCCACCGAACGGGTCATGCCCAGGCGGGACACGACGTCGGAGTCGCCTTTGGTGTCCACGTCCGGCTTCGCCAGCAGAACCCGCTGCCCGCGTTCCTCATAGTTGAACGCCGCCTGCAGCAGCCCCGTAGATTTGCCGGAGTTCATGGCGCCGAAGCGGAAGTAGAGCTTGGCCAAGGGGGTCCTTTCGAAAGGGTCGCCCCCGATTCTAGCGGTCGGCCGCCGCGCTGCCGTCAGCCGCCGGACCCAATCCGCCGCCACCGGGCCGGCACGCGTCCGGCAATGCCTGCCATGCCCCCGGCCGTCAGGCTGCCGGAGGGCCGGGTCACAGCGCCGGTCCCGCCGAGCAGGAACCGTGCCGCGCGGAGGGCCAGCCGGTTCCCCGGCCGGATGGGGCCTTCGTGGAGTTGCCCGGGAACCACGGCGAAGCTGAGCGCCGGGACGGCGTCGGCGAGCTGGCGGCCCGTCTCGGCGAAGTAGGGAGGGCTCCAGCCGCCGCTGAGCATGAGCGTGGGCGTGGTGATGGCGGCAAACTCACCGAGTTCGGCGTCGGCGGCCAGCACGGCGCGCATCTCCGCAACAGCCGTGGGAAGCAGTTCCCGCATTTCCGCCCCCAGGTTGGTCCGGGCCGAGAGGATGCTCAGCATGCGCAGCGCGCCCAGCGGCAGCCGGGACACCGGCCCCGCCGTCTCCAGGCCCTGCACCAAATGCGCCCAGGCGTCGTCAAGCTGGCCGGAGGCCACGGAACGTTCAAGCTCCGGCCGCCAGCGCTGGCTGAGGTTCCCGGAGACGCTGACGGCCGCGTCGTAGGTCACCATGCGGCGGATCGGCAGGCTGCGGGCGCCCTGCAGGGCCACAAACCCGCCGTAACTGTGGGCCACGATGTCGCTGGCCCCGGTCTCACGGAGCACGGTGGCCAGGTCGGCCACCTCCGTGGCGGCAGAATAGTCGGCGGGCTGGGGCGAGGAACCGGCGCGCCCGCGCCGGTTGTAGCAGTGCACAGGGGTGCCCAGCAGCCGGACGAGTTTCCTTGCAAACGGCAGGTAGAGCTTGTCGGTGATCAGCGTCCCGTGCACGATGACGACGCCGGACCCTTCACCGCGGGGTTTTTGAGATTGCGCCGCAATGGCGGCGGATGCGCCCGGGCCGCCCGGCGCCCGCACCACCGGACGGATGGTGTGCAGCTCGAGGTGCCCCTCGCCGTCGTCGGTCCTCACAGTCCATGTCTCCACAGCCCTGAGTCTATTCCCGCACCCTGTCTGCCCGGCTACGCCCGCCAGAACCGGACCGGGACCTGCCCGGGCGCAAATCGACGGTAAACTTGGGGATTGTGACTTCCCAAAACACCCCCGCCCCGAACACCGCCGCCGAGCCGCACGATGCCAGCGAGCAGACCCGCATCCGCATGGAGAAGCGCGCCAAGCTGATTGAAAGCGGCGTCGAGGCATATCCGGTGGGTGTCGAACGCACACACTCGCTCACGGAAATCCGTGAGAAATACGCCTACCTGCAGGCCGATGAAACCACCGGCGACACCGTCGGCGTGACCGGCCGCATTGTCTTCATCCGCAATACGGGCAAGCTCTGCTTCGCCACCCTCCAGGAGGGCGGCGTGGACGGCAAGGCCGTCCGGCTGCAGGTCATGCTGAGCCTGGCCAACATCGGTGAGGAGGCGCTCGCTGAGTGGAAGTCCCTCGTGGACCTCGGCGACCACGTCTTCGTCAAGGGCGAGGTCATCTCATCGCGCCGCGGCGAGCTGTCCGTCATGGCGGATTCCTGGACCATGGCCTCGAAGGCGCTGCGCCCGCTGCCGGTGCTGCACGCCGAGCTGAATGAAGAAACGCGCGTCCGCCAGCGCTACGTGGACCTCATTGTCCGCGACGAAGCCCGGGAGATGGTTTACACCCGCGCCGCGATCACCCGCTCCATCCGCGAAACCCTGCACCGCCAGGGCTACGTTGAGGTGGAAACCCCCATGCTGCAGCTGGTTCACGGCGGCGCCACGGCCCGTCCCTTCGAGACGCACATGAACGCCTTCGACCAGAAAATGACGCTGCGCATCGCCACCGAGCTCTACCTCAAGCGCACGGTGGTCGGCGGGATCGACCGCGTCTACGACATGGGCCGGGTCTTCCGCAACGAAGGGGTGGACTCCACGCACAGCCCCGAGTTCACCACCTTGGAGTCCTACGAGGCGTGGGCGGACCAGTTCGTCATGGCGGACCGGATCAAGGAGATCATCCTGGACGCCGCCGACGCGGCCGGTGTGGGCCGCGTGCTGCAGACCGAAGCCGGGGAGATCAACCTCGACGGCGACTGGACCTGGCTGGCGGTCTACCCGGGGTTGTCCGAATTCGTGGGTCAGGAAGTGACCCCGGACACCCCGGTTGCGGAACTGCTGGAACTGGCCGCCAAGCACGAGGTCAAGGTCGACGCCGGCTGGGACGCCGAGAAGCTCGTAGTCGAACTCTTCGGCGAACTGGTGGAACCCACATTGATGAACCCCACGTTCGTCTACAACTATCCGCCGTCCGCCCAGCCGCTGGCCCGCCAGCACCGCGAAGACGGCCGCCTGATCGAGGCCTGGGACCTCATCATCGGCGGCATGGAGCGGGGCACGGCGTTCTCCGAACTGATTGACCCGGTGATCCAGCGCGAACGCCTCACCGAACAGTCCCGCCGGTCCGCCGCGGGCGACGTGGAGGCTATGCAGCT
The DNA here is from genome assembly GCF_056397785.1 of Arthrobacter sp. 05L421. NCBI lineage: Bacteria > Bacillati > Actinomycetota > Actinomycetes > Micrococcales > Micrococcaceae > Arthrobacter > Arthrobacter sp. 05L421. The sequence continues at coordinate 185,522 of NZ_JBFTOC010000007.1, read as the reverse complement.
GGACGAAGACTTCCTCCGTGCCCTCGAGTACGGCGCGCCGCCCATGGGTGGAATCGGCCTGGGCATCGACCGCCTCGTGATGCTCTTCACCGGCGCCGGTATCCGCGAAACGATCCTCTTCCCCCTTTTGAAGCCCGAAGGACACTGAGCATGGACTATATCGCCGTATTGCTGCCCCCCATCGTGGTGGGCCTGCTTTTCTGGTTTGCCATGAAATCCATATTCAATGCCGACAAATCGGAGCGGCAGGCAGAAGCCCGCGCCCATGCCGAAGCGGAAGCGCGAGCGGAAGCTCAAAACCGGGAGCAGGATTCCGGCGCCCTCGGGGGCTAATTACCCGGAACGAAGTAATAGTTCCCTATTGCCGCCTGTGGTTTTCCTTTGAACAGAAGTTTTGCGCTTTGACTCCCTGCTGTAACGCGGAGGATACTTATTCCAGATACATCCTGCTTTTCTTAACGCTCGATCTTTGGAAAGAGAGTCCTTTATGGCACAGAAAGTAAAAATCATCCTCGTTGATGATCTGGATGGGGGATCCGCGGACGAAACTGTCCGGTTTGGCCTTGACGGCGTCAGCTACGAAATTGACCTGTCGTCAAGCAATGCTTCAGAGCTGCGCTCCGCGGTAGAGCGATTTGTATCGCACGCACGCAAGACGTCCAGCGGACGCGCCACGCGCTCGAAAGTTTCCAGCGGACGGAATCAGGACTCTGCCCAGATCCGACAGTGGGCACGGGACAACGGCTATGCGGTAAACAGCCGCGGTCGTATCCAGGCCGAAATTCAGGAAGCCTACCAAAAGGCTAATTCCTAGCCAGGACTCGCAGGGTGGCGCAGTATCACGGCCTGGTATCAAGAGACAATCACGTCTCAACAAGTCCACAGGCGCAATCAAGTCGCAAAAAAGTTGCAGTGGATTCGCGGTGAAGTCGCAATGAGGTCCCAATGACGTCACGGTCAAATGTCAATGCCCCCGTTATCTAGCGGGGGCATTGCCATGCCGACGGCGGCACGCCTTTCGGGCCGGACTGCGCCCGCCCCCGAGTAAGCGCCGAAGAACACACCTGGCGCTGCCGCCTGCCCTACCGGTAGGTGCCGGAAGGAACCGCCCGGCCCGGCCGGTTGCGCCCGCCCGGGACGGGTTCTGGCCCATCCCGCCCCTGCCGGGAGGGGCGTCCGGGCAGCGATGCGCAACCCTCCGGTTTCCCCTGTGGCGAACAAGCCCCAATTCTGGAACCCGGCCACGTAGCATCAAAGTACGTCGTAGCTAGGAGTGTGGCGAAATGTTTGAGCGATTTACGGACCGTGCCCGTCGCGTAGTTGTGCTTGCCCAAGAAGAGGCACGCATGCTGAACCACAATTACATTGGTACCGAACACATCCTCTTGGGTCTGATCCATGAGGGTGAAGGTGTTGCCGCCAAAGCCCTTGAATCCTTGAGCATTTCGCTCGACGGTGTCCGCGAGCAGGTCCAGGAGATCATCGGCCAGGGCCAGCAGGCACCTTCCGGCCACATCCCCTTTACCCCTCGTGCCAAGAAGGTCCTGGAGCTCTCGCTCCGCGAGGCCCTGCAGTTGGGCCACAACTACATCGGTACCGAGCACATCCTCCTCGGCCTCATCCGGGAGGGCGAGGGCGTTGCCGCCCAGGTGCTCGTCAAGCTCGGCGCCGACCTGAACCGGGTCCGCCAGCAGGTCATCCAGCTGCTCTCGGGCTACCAGGGCAAGGAAACCACGGGCGCCGGCGTCGGTCCCGGGCAGGCCGAGGGCACCCCCGCGGGTTCCGTCGTCCTGGACCAGTTCGGCCGCAACCTCACCCAGGCGGCGCGCGAGAACAAACTGGACCCCGTGATAGGCCGCGAGCAGGAAATGGAACGCGTCATGCAAGTCCTTTCCCGGCGCACCAAGAACAACCCCGTGCTGATCGGCGAACCGGGCGTCGGCAAGACCGCCGTCGTCGAGGGCCTCGCCCAGGCGATCGTGCGTGGCGATGTCCCGGAAACCATCAAGGACAAGCAGCTGTACACCCTGGACCTCGGGTCCCTCGTGGCCGGCTCCCGCTACCGCGGTGACTTCGAAGAGCGCCTGAAGAAGGTCCTCAAGGAGATCCGCACCCGCGGCGACATCATCTTGTTCATCGATGAGATCCACACCCTGGTGGGTGCCGGAGCCGCTGAAGGCGCCATCGATGCGGCCTCGATCCTGAAGCCCATGCTGGCCCGCGGCGAACTCCAGACCATCGGTGCCACCACGCTGGACGAATACCGCAAGCACATCGAGAAGGACGCCGCGCTGGAGCGCCGTTTCCAGCCGATCCAGGTCAAGGAACCCTCCGTTGCGCACGCGATCGAGATCCTTAAGGGCCTTCGCGACCGGTATGAGGCACACCACCGCGTCACCATCACCGACGGCGCCCTCGCGTCGGCCGCGAGCCTTTCCGAGCGGTACATCTCGGACCGGTTCCTGCCGGACAAGGCGATCGACCTGATCGATGAGGCCGGCGCGCGGCTGCGCATCCGCCGCATGACCGCCCCGCCCGAGCTCAAGGTCATGGACGAGAAGATCGCCGCCATGAAGCTGGAGAAGGAATCCGCGATCGACGCGCAGGACTTCGAAGGCGCCGCGTCGCTGCGCGACAAGGAGCAGAAGCTCATTGCCGAGCGCGCCGAGAAGGAACGCCAGTGGAAGACCGGCGGCATGGACGACATCTCCGAAGTTGATGAGGACCTCATCGCTGAAGTGCTGGCGAACTCCACCGGCATCCCGGTCTTCAAGCTGACCGAGGAAGAGTCCTCGCGCCTGCTGAAGATGGAAGACGAACTCCACAAGCGCGTTGTCGGCCAGGACGAGGCCATCAGGGCACTGTCCCAGGCAATCCGGCGCACCCGTGCGGGCCTCAAGGACCCCAAGCGTCCGGGCGGCTCGTTCATCTTCGCCGGCCCCACCGGCGTCGGAAAGACCGAACTGGCGAAGGCCCTCGCCGAGTTCCTGTTCGGCGAAGAGGACGCGCTGATCACCCTGGACATGTCCGAGTACTCGGAGAAGCACACGGTCTCGCGGCTCTTCGGTGCCCCTCCGGGCTACGTGGGCTACGAGGAAGGCGGCCAGCTGACGGAGAAGGTCCGCCGTCGTCCGTTCTCCGTGGTCCTGTTCGATGAAGTGGAGAAGGCGCACGCCGATCTCTTCAACTCGCTGCTGCAGATCCTGGAAGACGGCCGCCTGACCGACTCCCAGGGCCGCGTGGTGGACTTCAAGAACACCGTGATCATCATGACCACGAACCTCGGCACCAGGGACATCTCCAAGAGTGTCGCCACCGGCTTCCAGTCCGGCACCGACACGCAGACCGGCTACAACCGGATGCGCGCCCGGGTCACGGAGGAGCTCAAGCAGCACTTCCGCCCCGAGTTCCTGAACCGTGTCGACGATGTTGTGGTCTTCCCGCAGCTGACCCAGGACGAGATCATCGAGATCGTGGACATGTTCGTCGGCCGCCTCGAGAAGCGCCTCAAGGACAAGGACATGGGCATCGAGCTCACGTCCGCGGCCAAGGTGCTCCTGGCGACCCGCGGCTACGACCCCGCCATGGGTGCCCGGCCGCTGCGCCGCACCATCCAGCGCGAGATCGAGGACCAGCTCTCCGAGAAGATCCTGTTCGGCGAACTGCACTCCGGCGACATCGTGGTGGTGGATGTGGAAGGCGAAGGCGACGACGCGAAGTTCACCTTCGCCGGCAACGCCAAGCCGCGCATCCCGGAGATCGCTCCGAGCGTCTAAGCACCAAGACCAAAGGCCCCGCTGTCCCGAAAGGGACGGCGGGGCCTTTGCGTTGCCCCCGGCGTCCAGCTCGACGACACTCAGTATCTGAAAGCAGTGTTTCACTCTCAGTGAACTTTCTGTGATCGATGCCACATAAGGTGTTGAATCGGTGCATGGCTGCCAAGGACTCAGAGACCCTGAGCGAACAACCCGAGACCCCCTTCCACGATCTGGACCACTACCTCGCCATCCCCAAAGTCAGCGGTTTGACGCTGAGCCCGGACGGGAGCCGGCTGGTCACCACCGTGGCGACCCTCGGCGCGAAGGGCACCGAATACTGCACCGCGCTGTGGGAAGTAGATCCGGGCGGGGTCAAGCACGCCCGCCGGATCACGCGCAGCGCCAAGGGGGAGGCCGGTGCGGTGTTTGCCGCCAACGGCGACCTCTACTTCACCTCTGCCCGCCCCGATCCCGAGAGCCCCGAGGCTGACCCCGTGAGCGCCCTCTGGATCCTCCCGTCCGACGGCGGCGAAGCCCGGGTGGCGCTGTCCCGCGCCGGCGGAATCGGCGGGGTCCACGCCGCCAAGGACGCCGACACCGTGGTGGTCGCGGCCTCGGTGCTGGCTGGCTCCACGGACGAGGACAATGACGAAGAACGCCGCAAGGCGCGCAAGGACAACAAGGTCGCGGCCATCCTGCACAGCGGCTACCCCGTCCGCTACTGGGACGCGGACCTGGGCCCCGGGCAGCCGCGGCTGTTCGCCGTCGAAACCGGAGGGCAGCTGGAGGCCGGCAAACCGACCACCGTCGACGCCGCGCCGCCGCTGAAGCTCCGCAACCTCACGCCCGACGCCGGCACCCGGCTCAGGGACGCCGAATCGGTGGTCAGCCCGGACGGCGCGATGATCTACAGCAGCTTCGTCAAGCCGCTCGCCAACGCCGATTCGCGGTCCGTGCTGGTCGCCATCGACGTCGCCACAGGCACCCGGACGGTTCTGCTGGACACGGAAGGCCTGAGCTACTTCCCGGGCCCGGTCAGTCCTGACGGCCGGAGCCTGGTGGTGCTCAGTGAAAGCGACACCACGCCCCTGGAGGCTCCGCAGGTCAAGTTGCACCTGCTCGACGTCACCGGCCCGGCGGAAGGCGGGGGCGCCCTGACGCCGCTCGCCCACGACTGGGACCGCTGGGCCCGCCCCGCCGCATGGCTGCCGGACGGATCGGCGCTGCTGGTCACCGCCGACGAGGACGGCGCCTCGCCGGTGTTCCGGATCGGTGCAGCCGGGAGCCAGGCTGGCCAGGTGCTCCGCCTGACGGACGACGCCGCCACGTACACCGACGTCGTCGTCGCACCGGACGGACGCAGCGCCTACGCCCTGCGCAGCTCCTACGAATTCCCCGCCGAACCTGTGCGGATCGACCTCGCCGGCGGCGGCGTGGTCCGCCTGCCCTCGCCCGCGGAGCGCCCGCACTTCAAGGGGACGCTGGAGCGCGTGGAGACGACGGCGGCCGACGGCGCCCGTGTGCCCGCGTACCTGGCCCTTCCCGAGGGCGCGTCCGCCGCGAACCCGGCCCCGCTGCTGCTCTGGATCCACGGCGGCCCGCTGGGATCCTGGAACGCCTGGACCTGGCGCTGGAACCCGTGGCTGCTGGTGGCGCGCGGTTACGCGGTGCTGCTCCCGGACCCTGCCCTCTCCACCGGCTACGGCCAGGAGCACATCCAGCGCGGCTGGGGGGAATGGGGCAAGGCTCCGTTCACGGACCTGATGGCCATCACCGACGCCGTCGTGCAGCGCCCAGACATCGACGAGACGCGCACCGCCGCCATGGGCGGCTCCTTCGGCGGCTACATGGCCAACTGGGTGGCCGGGCACACGGACCGCTTCAAGGCAATCGTCACTCACGCCAGCCTCTGGGCCCTTGACCAGTTCGGTCCCACCACGGACGCCGCGCAGTACTGGCTCAAGGAGATGACGGCCGAGATGGCGCTGGAGAACTCCCCGCATCTGCACGTGGAAAAGATCCGGACTCCCATGCTGGTCATCCACGGCGACAAGGACTACCGCGTGCCGATCGGGGAGGGGCTGCGGCTCTGGTACGAACTGCTCGCCAAGTCACAGCTGGCGGCCGACGCAAACGGCGAAACGGACCACCGTTTCCTGTACTTCCCGGACGAGAACCACTGGATCCTGCAACCGCAGCACGCCAAGGTCTGGTACGGCGTGGTGGAGCATTTCCTAGCCCGGAACCTGCTGGACAAGGACATTCCCGTCCCGGACGAACTGGGTCTCTGACAGGGCGGCCACGGGCCCGGCCGCGAGCCGGCCAGGCCTGGGCGCCCGTAGGATTGGGCTGTGACTGACTCGATCCGCATCCGCCTTGCCCGTACCAGCGACGTTGGCGCCATCAAGACGCTCGTGGCCCCGCTGGCCGACCAGCGGATCCTCATGGCCAAAGAAACCGTGGCCTACTACGAGAGCCTGCAGGAATTCCGGATCGCCGAATCGGAGAACGGCGAGGTGATCGGCTGCGGAGCACTGCACGTCATGTGGGAGGACCTGGCCGAGGTGCGCACCCTCGCGGCTTCGGATGCCTGGCGCGGCAGGGGCGTGGGCCACGCGCTGGTGGAGCGTCTGCTGGAGGATGCCCGCGCGCTGGGCGTCTCGCGCGTCTTCTGCCTGACGTTCGAAGTGGATTTTTTCAGGAAGCACGGCTTTGAAGTCATGGCTGACCAGACCGCCGTCGACCCCGTGGTGTACTCCGAGCTCCTGCGCTCGCATGACGAGGGCGTGGCCGAGTTCCTGGACCTGGCGCGGGTGAAGCCGAACACGCTGGGCAACACCAGGATGATCAAGGAGCTGTAGCGCCCGCGGCTGTGCCCGCCCGGGGAGCGTGCGGCGGGTTCCGCGGCCCGCACTGGCGGCCGCGAGGAGCTTGACGCCTGCCCGGGGCTTCCCTTCAATAAATTTGGTGGATAAACTGATCCCGGTCCAGGGGGTGGGCCGCATACTTTCGGAGGCAGAAAATTGCACAAAGCCGTGATTTTTCCCGATTTTTCAGCTTTCCAAATGACAATCGCCGGCGCTCCGGCAGTGCCGCCGGTCCAGCCGCTGGAAGCGCCACCGGCAGAATCCACCAACCGCTCGTCGCCAGGCACGGGTGGTCCCGTGGCGGGACAAACCGCTGGCCCTGCGCCTGCCGCGGCCGGCCCGCCGGCCACGTCCCGCACCCGTATCGGCCGGCACGCCGCTCCGCCGTTCTCCTGGCTGGGCGTCGACGCGTGGCCGCACTTCCCGGCGTGGGCCGACAAACAAGCCTGAAGCATCCGCAGGACCAGGGAACGCAACGCAACACCCTCCGGCCTGGATTCGCAGCCCCGCCAGGGAGCCCCGGGCAGTGGGAATCAGGAGCCTACCGCCGGCCGTGCCCCGGTAGTAGGGTCTAAGCAAGCAGCCAGGACACCATCCAGGGAGCACCGCCATGAAGAAACTCATCAATGATCCCAAAGCCGTGGTCGACGAGTCAGTGGAAGGGTTCGGGCTTGCACACGCCGACCTCGTGACCGTTTTTCCCGACCCGAAATACATCGTGCGCAAGGACGCCCCAGTGGCGGGGAAAGTCGGGCTCGTCTCTGGCGGCGGCAGCGGACACGAGCCGCTGCACGGCGGGTACGTGGGCTTGGGCATGCTCGACGCCGCCGTTCCGGGCGCCGTGTTCACCTCGCCCACCCCCGACCAGATACTGCCGGCAACGCTGGCCGTGAACTCCGGCGCCGGCGTCGTGCACATCGTGAAGAACTACACCGGCGACGTTCTGAACTTCGAGACCGCCGCCGAACTCGCGCAGGCCGAAGGCGTAGAGGTCCGCACTGTCCTGGTCAACGACGACGTCGCCGTGCAGGATTCGCTGTACACGGCCGGCCGCCGGGGCGTCGGCGGAACGGTCCTGGTCGAGAAGATCGCCGGTGCGGCCGCCGAACGCGGCGACAACCTGGACGCGGTCGCCGCGATCGGTGACCGGGTCAACCAGAACGTGCGCAGCATGGGCGTGGCGTTGTCCGCCTGCACCGTTCCGCACGCGGGGGTCCCCAGCTTTGATCTCGAGGAAAACGAGATCGAGATCGGGATCGGCATCCACGGCGAGCCGGGCCGGCAGAAAATTCCCATGGAAAACGCCGACGGCATCACCGACCGCCTCCTGGACCCGGTGGTCAGCGATCTCGGGCTTAGCTCCGGCGACCAGGTGCTCCTGTTCGTCAACGGCATGGGCGGCACCCCGGCCAGCGAGCTGTACATCGTGTACCGCCGGGCGGCGCAGAGACTGGCCGAGCAGGGCGTCACGGTGGCACGGTCCCTGGTGGGCAACTACATCACCGCCCTGGAGATGCAGGGCTGCTCCATCACCGTCCTGCGCCTCGATGATGAAATGGCGACGCTCTGGGACGCTCCCGTGCACACTCCGGCCCTCCGCTGGGGCGTCTGACCATGGGGCTGGACGTCGGCTGGGCCGTGCGCTGGCTGACCCTTTCAGCGCAGGCCATGGCGGAACACCGGGTGGAGTTGATCGAGCTGGACCGGCCCATCGGGGACTCGGACCACGGCGAGAACATGGACCGCGGCTTCAAGGCCGTGATGGACAAGGTTGCAGAGGCGCCGCCGGAAACCCCGGGAGCGGCCCTGAAACTGACGGCCATGACGCTGATGTCCAAGGTTGGCGGCGCGGCCGGCCCGCTGTACGGCACCGCGTTCCTGCGGGCCGCCACAGCACTCGGTGACACGTCCGACGTCGACGCCGCCACCCTGGCGGCCGCGCTGCAGGCCGCCCGCGACGGGATCGTCGCCCGCGGAAAGGCCGAGCCGGGGGACAAGACGATGGTGGATGCCTGGACGCCCGCGATCGAGGCGGCCGCAGCCGCTGCCGCGGCTGGCGACGGCGACGTCCGGAAGGTGCTGCTCGCCGCGGCGGAGGCCGCCGAGGCCGGCGCCGTGTCCACGGATCCGATGCTCGCCCGTAAGGGCCGCGCCAGCTATCTGGGGGAGCGCAGCATCGGCCACCGCGACCCCGGAGCGGTCTCCAGTGCACTGATCCTGCGCGCCGCGGCCGGAGCGACCGAGTGACAGTCCGGCTGGTGGTGGTCTCGCACAGCGCCAAGATCGCGGACGGCGCCGCCGAGCTCGCCGCGCAGATGGCCCCCGACGTCTTGATCCTCCCCGCCGGTGGCACCGACGACGGCCGCATCGGCACGAGCCTGGAGAAGGTCATGGCGGCGCTGGAGCAAGCCGCCGGTGACGGGGTGGTGGTGCTCGCCGACCTCGGATCCGCGGTGATGACGGCCGAATCCGCAGCGGAGTTCGCAGCCGATCCGGGATCCGTGCTGCTGGCGGACGCGCCCCTGGTGGAAGGACTGGTGGCGGCCGCGGTGGCTGCCCAGGCCGGAGCCGAAGCGGCGGCGGTGAAGGACGCGGCTGAGGCTGTCTACCGGCCCCCGGCCCACCCCGCGGAGGCCGAGCATCTGCACCAGCAGCCGCCGGATGCCACAGGGGACTTCGAGCTCGTCAACCAGGCCGGCATGCACGCCAGGCCGGCGGCGAAGATAGCCGGCGGCCTGTCCGCCATGGACGCCGACGTGACCGTCAATGGTGCCGATGGTGCCTCCATGACGGAGCTCATGATGCTTGCTGCCGGCAAGGGAACCATCCTGCATGTGGAGGCCAGCGGCCCGGACGCCGCCAAGGCGGTCGGGTACCTGGAACGCCTGGTCGGCTCGGGGTTCGGCGAACCGTAGCGGCCTGGATTTTTCGGGGCGGGTCTGGCAGGGCGGGCGGGTCTGGCAGGGCGGGGTTGGCAGGCCAGGCGGCCGCGGCTAGGGTGCCTGCCGGAGGCCGGCCGCGTCCAGCACCACGCCGGCGCTGACGAAGGTACCGCACTGCTCTCCAAACGGCTGCGCAGCCCGGGGTGTGAAGGCCGCGGTCCGTGCCGGCAGCGGGTTCCCGGCACTATCCGTGCCCGTGGCCGTCACCTCGATGCGGCTGGCCGTCAGCGTCTCCATCATCAGCATGCCGGTCAGGGTGCCGTTGGGCGACGAAGTGGCCGAGCAGACGCCGTCGCCGCCGTAGCGAACCGGTTCACAGCCCTGGTCCACGGCCGTGCCCCCGGGCACCAATTCCAGGTCCGCTTCCTTGCAGCGCCCGTCCTGGCAGGCCCGAAGGTGGATGGCACGCACTGACGGGGCATACTCTCGGGCGACGGTGACGGTCACGACGGGCGCCTGGCCGATCGCCGGGCAGGCGGCCTCCGCCCGGCACGAGGCTACCAGGACGGCGGTGAGGGCCAGAGCGGCCGCGGCCGCCAGCTTGCGCATGCTCCAGCGTAGATCCTCAGCCTGGGAGCCGGAAGCCGCCCCGGTGCAGTTCCGCGAGGCCATCGCCCAGCAGGCCGGCCAGCGCCCGTTCCAGCTGCTCGGGAGCCGCATTGAGCCGGTGCAGGGCCGCGAGCGGGATCCCGATTCCCTGGGGTTCGAAGCCCAAGTCCGCGGCAGCGTGGTGGAACAGCACCGGCGCCACGGGGTCCGCCGCTACCCGCAGGACGGCCATCACGGCGCCGCGGACCTGCCGGTCCGTGCCGTGCCAGGCCTGTCTCTTGGGCGTGTACGTTGGCGCGGGCTCGCCGGCCGCCAGCCAGGCGCAGGACTCCCGGACTGGGCACTGGCCGCACTTGGGGGTCCGCGCCGTGCAGACCAGGGCGCCGAGTTCCATGACGGAGGCGTTCCAGCGCACCGAGGCGGCCGTGTCGTCGGGAAGCAAGGACGCCGCCAGCCGCATTTCGGCAGCGGTCAAGGCCTGCGCCGGCAAGGCAGAACCGGAGACCAGCCGCGCATGGACCCGGCGGATATTGGTGTCAACCACCGTTTCCCGGCGTCCATAGGCGAACGCCGCGACGGCCGCGGCCGTGTAGCTGCCCACGCCGGGGAGATCCAGGAGCTCGGTGTAGGCGCCGGGGACGGCCCCGCCGTGGCTGTCCCTGATGGCCACGGCAGCCGCGTGCAGGCGCAGGGCGCGCCGGGGATACCCCAGCCGGCCCCATGACCGGACGGCTTCCCCGGCGGGTTCGCTGGCCAGCGCGGACGGTTCCGGCCAGCGGCGCAGCCACTCCTCCCAGACCGGCAGGACCCGGACCACCGGCGTCTGCTGGAGCATGACCTCGCTGACCAGCACGCCCCAGGGTGTGCACTCCGCGGCCCGCCACGGCAGTTCCCTGGCATTAAGTGCGAACCAGTCGTCCAAGGCGGCATGGAGGGCGGGGAGATCCGGGGCGTGGACGCCCGGCCCGGCGGGCAGGGGCTCCCGCTGCGCCGCGGCGGATACTGGGGGCGTTGGGGTTAGAGTTTCGATCCATTCAGCGTAATAGATCGGGGTAACGGATCGGGACGGCGTCAGGTCCCGCGGCGTGGTCGGGCGCCATAGCCCGCGCGGTTCTCTAGGCTAGAAGAATGGTTAGGCAAGGCAGTTCAGGAACGGGTGGTTCGCGGCCGAAAGGTTCGCCCCCAGGACGATCCGGCCGGAAATCCGGACGACCCCCGCTCCGCCCGGTGTACCGCCGTCGCCGGCTGATCGCGGGCGTGGTCCTGCTGCTCGTTCTCGCTGTGGCTTTCGGCGGCTTCGTCGCACTCTCGAGCGCCTTGAGTGCCGGCCCGGGCGACGGCCCCTCATCAGGCGACCAGCCTTCAGGGGCCGCAGCGCAGGAAAGCCAGCCGACTGCGTCCGCGTCGGGGAGCCCTACGGCGTCCCGGGATCCTTCGGCCTCATCCACGGCCACCTCGGGCGATGGCTGCGAGCAGAATCTGGTGGTCGTCACGGCTGCCACCGACAAACAGATCTATGCCGCCGGCGAGAAGCCGCTGCTGAGCCTCACTGTGACCAACAACAACAAGCTGCCCTGCGAGGTCAACATCGGCACATCGCAGATGGAGTACATGATCACCAGCGGCTCGGACCGGATCTTCTCCTCCAAGGACTGTCAGGCGGAGAGCACGGACCTGATGAAGACCATTGCCCCGGGCAAGAGCGAGACCGCGAACTTCCCGTGGCAGCGCAACCGCACAGTGCAGGGCTGCGAACCAGTCGACGCCAAGCCCGGAGCCGGTGGCGCCTACTATGTCTTCACCGCCCGGCTGGCGAACAAAACCAGCCCCAAGGCCGTGTTCCAACTCAACTAACCCCGCTAATCCCCCGTCGAGTGGGGAGCAATCGAAGGGTGTTGGAGGGGGCTAGGGCTAGAGGAACCGGTCCAGCAGGCTGGCCTCGGCCATTCGGCTCAGGCCCTCCCTGACGGTCCTGGCGCGCTGGTCTCCGATCCCGTCCACGGTCATGAGGTCATCGATTGTTGCCGCCATCAGGAACTGCAGGCCGCCAAAGTGGTCAACGAGCCGGTCGGCGACGGCCTTCGGCACGGCCTTGAGGCCGGAGAGCAGGCGGTAGCCGCGCGGCTGCACGACGGCGTCGAGGTTAGCCTCGCCGCCGGCGAAGCCAACGATTCCGGCGATCTTGCCCAGGTCGATCAGCTCGGTTGGGCCCAGGCTGACGAGGGCCTTGACCGCTTTGTCGATGTCCTCCGCGGTTGCGGCCGGGCCCGAGTAGTCGCGGATGATGACGTCGCTGCCCGGGCCGCGGCCCACGGTGAGCTCGTCCAGCTGCAGCGAGAGCAGGCGGCCGTCCTCGCCCAGTTCCAAGACGTACTGGGAGATTTCCTCGGAGATCCTGCGCACCATTTCCTGGCGCTGAAGCGTGACCGCGACGTCGCGGACCGTCACCATGGCCTCGATTTCGAGGGCCGAGAGTGAGCTGGTCACCTGGTCCAGGCGCGAGCGGTAGCGTTCCAGGGTTGCCAGGGCCTGGTTGGCGCGGGCCAGGACCTTCTCCGAGCCCTCCAGGACGTGGCGCAGCCCGTGCACGTACAGCGCGATGATCTGCATTGACTGGCTGACCGAAATGACCGGGACACCCGTCTGGATGGCCACGCGTTCCGCGGTCCGGTGCCGGGTTCCCGATTCCTGCGTCTCGATGCTCGAGTCCGGGACGAGCTGGACCGCCGCGCGCAGGATGTTACTGGCATCCTTATCGCAGACGATGGCACCGTCCATCTTCGCCAGTTCCCTCAGCCGGGTGGGGGAGAAGTCGATGCCGATTTCGAAGCCGCCCGAACAGATGGACTCGATTGTTCTGTCGATGCCCAGCACGATCAGCGCACCGGTCCGTCCGCGGAGGATGCGCTCCAGGCCGTCGCGGAGGGCGGTGCCCGGTGCCACCCTGGCCAGGGTGGCCTTCAGCGCATCTTCAGGGCTCCGAGCCATAGATTTCCCTTCAAAGGTGCAGGCGAGAGCCTGCAAGTGCGCCGGTTTCCAGGGTCCCCCGGCAGGATCAAAAGTACTCAGTTCCCCGCTCTCCCCATGATAGAGGTAAAGCACAGCCACTTCCGCACAGGCAAGCCTTAAAGTGGTCCATTGCGGCGTTCCGCAGGGAGCCTCCGGAACGGCTGTCCCAGGTCCTTCCCGCGAAGGCATTTTGGTGCTGAATGGCCGCCCGCTTCGTGCGCGGTGCGCGGCCTGCGATAAACTTGGATCCTTGGGTGTACCGCGGGCTCTCCGCGCCGTGACCCGTCCACAGCCGCAGCGAAAGTAGCATCGTGTCTCAAGAAGTCCCCAGCCCCGCCCGAGTCCAGGAGATTCACAAGCAGGCGGCCCGGCGCCGGACTTTCGCGGTCATTTCGCACCCCGACGCCGGCAAATCCACCCTGACGGAGGCCCTCGCGCTGCACGCAAAGGTGATCGGCACTGCCGGCGCCTCCAGCGGCAAGGCCAACCGCAAGGAGACGGTCTCGGACTGGATGCAGATGGAAAAGGACCGCGGCATCTCCATCAGCTCCGCCGCGCTGCAGTTCGGCTACCGGGACACCGTCATCAACCTCCTGGACACCCCCGGCCACGCGGACTTCTCCGAGGACACCTACCGCGTGCTCGCGGCCGTGGACTGCGCCGTCATGCTGGTCGATGCCGCGAAGGGCCTGGAAACCCAGACCATGAAACTCTTCGAGGTCTGCAAGCAGCGCAACCTGCCCATCATCACTGTCATCAACAAGTGGGACCGGCCCGGCCTGGACGCCTTGGCCCTCATGGACGAGATCACCGAGCGCACCGGCCTGCAGCCCATGCCGCTGACCTGGGCCGTGGGCATCTCCGGCGACTTCCGCGGCGTCTGGGACCTGCGCAATGACCGCTTCGCGCAGTTCAAGCGCAACAACTCCGGGGCCAATATCGCCCTCACCGAGTACTTCACCCCGGACGAGGCCGCGGCCAGCCAGGGAGATGACTGGTCGAATGCCGTGGACGAGGCGGGGCTGGTCGTTGAATCCAATCTGGCGTTCGACGTCGAGGCCTTCCACGCCGGCAAGGCGACGCCGATCCTCTTCAGCTCGGCCGCGCTGAACTTCGGTGTGAAGGAAATCCTCGACGCCCTCGTCGACTTTGCCCCGCCCGCTGCCCCGCGGCCCGATGTCGAAGGTGAGCCCCGCCCTGTCGACGCCCCTTTCGCCGGATTCGTCTTTAAGGTCCAGGCCGGCATGAACAAGGCCCACCGCGACCACGTTGCCTTCATCCGTGTCTGCTCCGGCATGTTCGAGCGCGGCATGGTGGTCACCCAGACCCGAACGGGGAAATCCTTCGCCACCAAGTACGCCCAGCAGGTCTTTGGCCGCGAACGCGAGGTGATCGACGAGGCCTTCCCGGGCGACGTGGTTGGCCTCGTAAACGCCTCCTCCCTTCGCGTGGGGGACAGCCTGTTCCTGGACCAGCCCGTGGAGTTCCCCGCGATCCCGCTGTTCGCCCCGGAACACTTCCAGGTGGCGCGCTCCAAGGACCCGAGCCGGTTCAAGCAGTTCCGCCGCGGCATCGAACAACTCGAGCACGAGGGCGTCATCCAGGTGCTCCGCTCCGACATCCGCGGTGACCAGGCGCCCGTCCTTGCCGCCGTCGGCCCCATGCAGTTCGAAGTGGTCGAAGACCGCATGGCGCACGACTTCAGCGCCCCGATGCGGCTGGAACGCCTGCCGTATTCCATGGCCCGGATCTCGACCGCCGACGCCATGCCGGCGCTGGCCAACGTCCCCGGCGCCGAAGTCCTGTTGCGCTCCGACGGGGAATATCTGGCCTTGTTCAACGACGTCTGGGCCCTGCGCCGGATCGAAAAGAACCACCCTGATCTCACCCTGGTGCCGATCGGGACCCACAACCCCGCAAAATAGCGGCAAGGGCCGGACGGAAAGAACCCCGGGACGTCTTCCGAAATCCGGGTTCCGCGTTATCATAAGTAAGCTTGCTTATGATGCGGGCGCCGGGATCAGTTTCCGGCTTTGGACTGATCCGCCCCGATTCCAGCGGCGGCCCCATTAGAGGGACCACGTAAACCTTTTGACAACCATGAACCCCGGGTTCCTGCTTAGCGGGCGCTACCGGATCGAAGAGCTCATTGGCAGGGGCAGCCAGTCGAGTGTGTACCGTGCCACAGACGAGGTCCTGGGACGCGAAGTGGCAGTCAAACTTTTCCGCGACGGGACTGTGGACGAAGAGCGGACCCGCAGGCAAAGCGAAGAAGTGCGGATCCTGGCAGGGATGGCCCACCACGCCCTTGTGACACTGTTCGACGCCGGGACAGACCTGAGCGACCCGGCCCGCAGGCTCAGCTACCTGGTGATGGAACTTGTCCGCGGCCCCGACCTCCGACGCCGCTCGGCCGAGGGCCCGCTCTCGGCAGCCCACATGGCGCTGATCGGGCACGATGTCGCCGACGGACTGGCCCACATCCACCACCACGGCATCATCCACCGGGACGTCAAACCGGCCAACATCCTGCTTGTGGACTACAGCGTCGAAGACCGGCGCCCGCGCGCCAAACTCAGCGACTTCGGCGTGGCCATCACAATCCGCGAACGCCACTGCGGCGACCCTGGCGACAGTTCCGGCACCCCGGCCTACCTCAGCCCCGAACAGGCCGCCGGCGAACCGGCCGGCCCCGCCAGCGACGTCTATTCGCTGGGGCTGGTCCTCCTGGAAGGCCTTACCGGGAAGATGGCGTACCCCGGCGCGCCGGTCCAGTCCGCCCTGGCCCGGCTGCTCCAGGACCCGCACATCCCCGAAGAGCTCGCGCCCCTGTGGGTGGCACTGCTGACTTCCATGCTGGACAGGGATCCGGCGGCCCGCCCGCCGGCCCGGGAAGTGTCCCTGGCCCTGCGCCAGGAAGTCATCTATGGCACGGGACGCCACCGCCGCGACGCGGTCGCGCTGCTGACCGACGAAGACGGGCGCATGCAGGCGGTCGAGCGGTACCAGATCCTGGATACTCCCGCGGACGGCGCCTTCGACCGGATCGCGGCGCTGGCCGCACGCATGTTCTCGGTGCCCGTGGCGATTGTCAGCGTTGTGGACCATGACCGCATCTGGTTCAAGGCGCACCACGGCACGGACGTCACGGAGATCGGCCGGGACCCCGGCCTGTGCGCCTCCGCCGTCCTGCAGGGCGATGCCTGGATTGTCCGGGACGCCGTCAACGATCCCCGGACGCTGTCCAACCCTCTCGTGGCCGGCGAGTTCGGCCTGCAGTTCTATGCCGGCGTGCCGCTGCGCACCCCGGACGGCTACAACCTGGGGACCTTGTGCATCCTGGACCGTGAGCCCCGCGAGTTCAGCGATGAGGACACAGCTGCGCTGGAGGACCTGGCAGCGCTCGTGATGCACGACCTGGAGCTGCGGCTCCACAGCCGGCGGGCGCTCGCCGGGTAGTCTGCGGGCCGCACCGCGCCCGCGGGGCGCCTACCGCCGCCCGGCGTGCAGGGCCAGTTCGAGTTCGAAGCGCGCCGTTGGATCTTCGAGGGCGTCGCCGAACAGCTCGCGCAGCTGCGCCGCCCGGTAGCCCACGGTCTGCGGGTGGATCCCGAGCTCGGCGGCCACGGGTGCCCGCTGGCCCCAGTGTCGCAGCCAGGAGAGCAGGGTTTCGGCGAGCCGCTCGCGCTGCGCGGGCCGGAGCCCTTCCAGCGGCGCGAGCCGCCGGGTGGCCAGCTCGGTGATTGCCGAGGGTTCCGCACCAAGAATCACCTGCGCCAGGTGCTCGTCCGCCCATATCGGGGGATCGTCCGGCCCCTCCCGCGGAGGCAGCGCCGCGGCCGCCAGCACAGCCAGCCGCAGTGAATCCGGAACCCGCTCCCAGCCGCCGGCCGGCCCCACGGCAGCGCCACGCCCCTTCAGGGCACGATCCAGGTCCTCGCGGGCGGACCGCGAATTCCGCGCCGGCACCAGCGCCACGACGTCGGTCTCACGCTCAATCACGAGGGTTCCCGGCCCGAGGCGCAGCCGCAGCCCGGCCGCCCGGTCCAGCGGAAGTGTCACTACCGCCATGCGCTGCGGCAGGGACCAGTCCGCCATCGCCGCCGTCTGGCGCAGGGCTGCCTCGTCGGCCTGGCCGAGCAGGAGCAGGTCCAGCAGTTCGGTGCGGCGCCGGTCCACCGCTCCGGCGCGTTCGGATTGTTCAAAGGCATAGGCCTCGGCGCTGACCGCCGACAGCTCATCGATGTACGCCAGGATCGATTCGCCCAGGTCCACCACGACCCCTTGGCCCAGATGGTGTTCCACCGAGACCTTGGACATCTCACGGAAGGTCACGCGGGCACCCATCCGGTAGGCGCTCAGGAGCGCGTCCATGCTCCGCCCCTGCCGGAACTCGCCGCTGCCGAGCCCGGCCACCAGCTCCCGGCTCTCCTCGGACAACGCCGGCAATCGGGTCCCGGGCAGTTGCAGGAAGCGGTCCAGCGCAGCGGCAACGCCCCGCCTCAGGCCCCGGCCGAAACGCCCCTCAATCGGCCTGGCGTACGCCGGAACGAGCTGCGGGACGGCCTCGATGATCGCCTCGACGATGCCGGGCATCCTGGGACGCAGCATGTCGCTGACCTCCCGGGGCAGTGCCAGCCACGGAGGTTCGTGGGCGGGGGCGGGCCCAGAGGGCTCCGGAACAGGGGCTGCGTTCATGGTCAATCCGATGAGTTGTTGCGGCGGGATAGTTTTCTTGTGTCGATCGTATGCCTTGGGTGAAGATGTATTACGCAAACTGACATAAGCTTGATAGATGATCCGGCTCCGTAAGCTGGCGCGCGCCGCATCTCTACTGACCACCCCACTAGCTCCAGAAGACATTCTGTCGCTGTTCAATCCTGTTTTCTCCGCCCGCCAACTGCGCGGCGTGGTCACGAGGGTGGTTCCAGAAACGGCCGATTCCGCCACTATTTTCTTCCGTCCCGGCCGCGGCTGGCAAGCGCACCTTGCTGGCCAATGGGCCCGTATTGGCGTCGAGCTCGACGGCGTCCGCCACTGGCGGTCCTATTCGCTCAGCGCCCCCGCCGGGCAGGACCCGGCAATTACTGTTACCGATATGGGCGCTGTCTCCGGCGCCCTCGTGCGCGGCACCAAACCCGGCGACGTCCTGTTCCTGGCGCCTCCGCAAGGCGACTTCGTCCTGCCCGAACACCCCCGTCCGCTGCTGATGCTCACGGCCGGCAGCGGAATCACACCGGTGATGTCGATGATCCGCACGCTGGTCCCGCACCGTCCCGACTCCGACGTCGTCCTGATCCACACCGCCCGCACCGCCGCGGACACCATCTTCCGTGAAGAGCTCGCGGAGCTCGCCGACCAGTTTCCGAACTTCCGGGTCACACACTGGTTTACCGGCGAGCAAGGCCGGCTGGACTTCACCTCCCCCGCCGACCTGGACAGGCTGTGCCCGGATTGGCGGCAGCGCGCCGCGTACGCTTGCGGCCCGGAAGGCTTCCTCGACGATGCCGAGACGCTGTGGGAAGCCGAAGCCGCCGAGGCCACTGAAGCCCCGTCGGCCGTGGAAGGCTCACTGACGATCGAACGCTTCAGCACGAAGCTCGCCGGCGGGGAAGGACACGACGGCGGCCTGGTCACGTTCGAGGCCTCCGACCGCGAAATCGAAGCCGACGGCGACACGCCGCTGCTCGACGTCGGCGAGGACGCCGGCATCCTGATGCCCAGCGGCTGCCGCATGGGCATCTGCCACAGCTGCCTCATCCCACTCCGGGCCGGCCATGTTCGTGACCTGCGCACGGACGAAGTCCATGGCGAGCCCGGCCAACTAATTCAGACGTGTGTTTCGGCAGCCGCTGGACCCGTTAACCTCGACCTCTAAGGAGTACCACCGCATGACGATTGTTTCCGACAAACCCGACGTTTCCGAGGAAGCTCCCAAGGGCAACCCTTCGCAAAGCAAAGCGTCCGCTGCCGTAAAGCCGCGGCCCGGTGCCCTAGCGGAGTCCGGCAGCCCGCTGGTCCGTCCGGACGCGGCGGCGCACCTCTCTGACGAGCAGGTCGCCGAGCTCGGCCGCGAACTCGACGCCATCAAGGACGAGATCCTCGCCAAGCGCGGCGCCAGCGACGCGGCGTACATCCGCCGGGTGATCAAGGTCCAGCGCGGGCTTGAGATCACCGGCCGCGCCACCCTTCTGGTGAGCAAGCACAAAGCAGCCTGGGTCGCCGGCACGGCGATGCTCAGCTTCGCCAAGATCCTGGAAAACATGGAACTGGGCCACAACATCCTGCACGGCCAGTGGGACTGGATGCGGGACCCGGACATCCACTCCACCACCTGGGACTGGGACTTCGTCACCCCGACGCGATCCTGGCAGCACACCCACAACGACCTGCACCACCGGTGGACGAACGTCGTGGGCAAGGACAATGACATCGGGTACAACCTGCTGCGGATGGACCCGTCCCAGGAATGGAAGCCCTTCAACCTGGGCAATCCGCTGTATAACGCGATCCTGGCGCCAGTCTTCGAATGGGGCATCGCCCTCTACGATCTTGAGTTGCCTGACTACCAGGAGGGCAAGAAGAGCAAGGAGGCCATGACCCGGGACCTCAAGGCGCTGGGGCTCAAGGCCGTGAAGCAATTCACCAAGGACTATGCCGCCACACCGGCCGTCGCCATGTTGACCGGCTCGGGCAAGCAGGCCCTGTATGGCACCTTGACCGCCAACGCGATCCGGAACGTCTGGGCGCACGCGATTATTTTCTGCGGGCATTTCCCCGACGGCACCGACACGTTCACCGAAGAGATGGTCGAAGGCGAAACCCGCGGCGACTGGTACGTCCGGCAGATGATCGGATCGGCTAACATCTCCGGGTCCAAGTTCATGCACCTGATGAGCGGCAACCTCTCGCACCAGATCGAGCACCACCTCTTCCCGGACCTTCCATCGAACCGCTACGCCGAAGTGGCCCCGAAGGTGCAGGAGATCTGCAAGCGCTATGGGCTGCCGTACACCACCGGGCCGCTGCTGAAGCAGGTCGGCTCCACCTGGGCCAAGGTCTTCAAATTGGCGCTGCCTCCGAAGAAGGCCTAGGCACACTGACCCAACCGGCCTTGAATGATTGGCTGGCGTGAGTGATTGACCAGAGGGGCGTCTGCCATCGCGGCAGGCGCCCCTTTGCCGTGTCCCTCCACCGTGGGTCCGACGCTCCCGCCCGGTTACCCGGCCCGCGACGTCCCCCCGGCAGCGGGAATCGCCGGAAATCCGCGCCGCAGCGGTTCGGCAGGCCGAAGTAACTGGGCAGGAGCGTCACACCCGGCGGCGGGCTCAGGGCTTGCTCGCCGCGCCAAGGACGTGGGCCAGCCTCGGGTTGCCGGGGAGGACCGAAAAGCCGAAGCGCTCGAGGCGCTGCACAGTGAGGCCGGCCGCCGCGATCGTGGCGGCGGTGTCACGGTTCGGGTGGCATCCGCCTGCCGCCCGGCTCCACAGCGGGGTGACCAGGTCTTCGGCGGCCGCCAGCACGCGGTGGGCGGAGCGGACGTGTTCGTAGAACAGCAGCAAGCCGCCGGGGCGCAGGACCCGGACCACCTCCGCCAGGGCAACGGACTGGTCCGCCACACTGCACAGCACCAGACTGGAGACGACGACGTCCACCGAGGCATCCGCCGCCGGCAGCGCTTCCGCCACTCCGTCTTTCACGCTGACAGGCACCGGTGCCGTGCTGGCGGCGGCGAGGGCCAGACCACGGAGCGTGGGGTCCGGTTCCAGGGCCAGCACCCTGGACACAGCGGAAGGGTAGAACGGGAACGTAGCCCCGTAGCCCGCCCCGATTTCGATGACGACGCCGTGCGCCGCTTCCACGAGCCGCCGGCGGTGCTCCGTTGCCCCGCGGGCATCCATCCGCGGACCCACGCGGGCATAGGATGCCCCGAACGACGATTCGCGGCGGTTCGTTTCCGGCATGGGAATTCCTTCCGGTCAGCCGGGATCGGCCGGGTTGAGCTTGAGCCTGCGCAGCAACTGCGCGTTCAGGGCAACCACAATGGTCGACGCCGACATCATCACGGCGCCGGCGGCGGGGGAGAGGACGATTCCCGCGAAGGCCAGGACCCCGGCCGCCAGCGGCACCGAGATGATGTTGTATCCGGTGGCCCACACGAGGTTTTGCCACATCTTCCGGTAGCTCGCGCTGGAAAGCTTGAGCATCGACAGCACTGCGCGCGGATCGTTGCCGGCCAGGACCACACCGGCGGATTCCACTGCCACGTCGGTGCCGCCGCCAATCGCGATCCCCACCTCCGCCCGAGCCAGCGCGGGGGAGTCGTTGACGCCGTCGCCCACCATGGCCACTTTCAGTCCGCGGCCCTGCAGTTCCGCGACCTTCTTGTCCTTGTCGGCGGGGAGGACCTCGGCGAACACTTCATCGATGCCGAGCCCGGCGGCGACAGCGTGCGCCACTTGTCGGGCGTCGCCGGTGACCATGGCCACCTTGATGCCGCGTGCCTGGAGTGCCCGGACAGCCTGATAGGACTCGGGCCGCACGGCATCCTCGAGGCTAACAGCGCCCAGGACCGTGCCGCCGTCCACCACGTGGAGCACCGCGGCCCCACGCTCCAGCCAGGCGGCGGTGGCGGCGGCCAAGGCCGGCGGTTCCTGCAATCCGAGCTCGCGGAGCAGGGCTGGGCCGCCCACCTGGACCATGCGGCCATCAATCGTGGCGCGGACTCCGCGTCCGGTCAGCGAGGTGAACCCGTCCGCCGCCGGTATCGGCAGTCCCCGTACCCGGGCGGCGGCAACGATCGAGCGGGCCAGGGGATGTTCGCTGTCAGCCTCCACGCCGGCCGCGAGCCCCAGCACTGTATTCTCGGCGGCGTCTTGGCTGGTTGCTGTTCCCGCGCCTGCGGCGGCGACCTCCTTGAGCTCCGGCGCGCCCCTGGTCAGGGTTCCGGTCTTGTCGAACAGCACGACGTCGACAGTCCGCATGCGCTCCAGCGCCATCCGGTTCTTGATCAGCACGCCCGCCCGGGCGGCCCGCTCGGTAGAGATGGCGATGACGAGCGGGATGGCCAGGCCGAGCGCATGGGGGCAGGCGATCACGAGGACCGTCACGGTGCGGGTGACGGCGTCGCCTACGCTGCCCATCAGGGTCCAGAAGATGAAGGTCACGACGCCGGTGCCTGCGGCGAAGTAGAAGAGGAACGCCGCGGCCCGGTCTGCCAGGGCCTGGGCGCGGGAGGAGGATGCCTGCGCCTCGGCCACAAGGCGGCGGATCCCGGCGAGGGCGGTGTCCTCGCCGATGGCTGACACCCTGACCCGCACCGAGTTGTCCGTGGCGATGGTGCCGGCCACCACGGGATCGCCCGGGGCCCGCAGGACGGTTTTCGATTCGCCCGTGATCATGGATTCGTCGAAGTCGGCCTGGCCGCCGCTGACAGTGCCGTCGGCCGGCATCCGGCCGCCGGGGCGGACCAGGATGGTATCTCCGGCGCGGAGCTCTGCGAGGCTTACAGTCTCGGTGCCGGCGGCTGTGACGCGTTCTGCCTCGTCGGGCAGCAGCGCCGCCAGCGCGTCCAGGGCGCCCTGGGCCGAGCCGAGGGCGCGCATCTCGATCCAGTGGCCCAGCAGCATGATGGGGACCAGCAGCGCCAGCTCCCACCAGAAGTCGAGATCGAAACCGCCGATGCCGAGGCTGGTCACCCAGGAGGCGATGAAGGCGACGCTGATGGCCATGGCGATCAGCAGCATCATCCCCGGTTTGCGCGTCCTCAGTTCGGCGAGGCCGCCCGTGAGGAACGGTCGGCCGCCGTAAACGAAGATCACTGTGCCGAATACCGGCGGGATCCAGGCTGAGCCGGGAAAGGCGGGAGGCTCGTAGCCCAGGAGGTCCGCGAACATGGGGCTGAAGAAGACCACGGGCACGGCCAGGGCAAGCGTCAGCCAGAACCTGTCCCGGAACATTGCGACGCTGTGCCCGGCATGCTGGCCGCGGGTGTGCACGGTGTGGTCGTCCCCGGCAGGGCCGGGGCCTGCGGGGGCGGCAGGGGGGACGGCTGGGCCCGCTGCATGGTTTCCAGGAGGCAGCCGGTGCGGGCTTTGAGCCCGGATGCCCTGGTCCGCGCCTGCGCTGCTGTGCCGGTGTTCCATGGTGCGTGCTCCTGAAGGATGTTCAGTCATCTGCAGGCTCACAAACATACCCCCTGGGGGTATTGCGCGCAAGGGGTTGCGCGAAACAGGGGCGTCAGCTGATCAGCAGTCCCAGCGCCTCGGCCAGGTGGCCGACCTCGCGGACCGAGAAGCCCGCGGGAACCGGTCCGTGCCCGTTGGGGCTGGCCGGGACCACGGCATGGGTGAACCCGAGCCGGTGTGCCTCCTGGATGCGCTGGTTGATGCCGGGCACGGGACGGACTTCGCCTGCCAGGCCCACCTCGCCGAAGGCGATCAGGCGCTGGGGGAGCGGCTTTTTGGCCTTGGCGGAAGCCACCGCCAGGGCCACGGCGAGGTCCGTGGCGGGTTCGCTGAGCTTGACCCCGCCGACCGTTGCCACATAGGAGTCGTCCTTGTTGAGCAGGCAGCCGGCGCGCTGCTGCAGGACGGCCAGCAACATGGCCACGCGCGAGCTGTCCAGTCCGCTGGTGGCGCGGCGGGGCTGGGAGCTGGCGCTCTCGGCCAGCAGGGCCTGGACCTCGGCCAGCAACGGCCGGCGGCCCTCCAGCGTGACCGTGATGCAGGTTCCCGAAACGGGCTCCTTGGTCCGGGAGACGAACAGTCCGCTGGGATCGGCGAGGCCCTCGATGCCGTCTTCATTCAAATCGAAGCAGCCGACGTCGTCGGTGGGTCCGTAGCGGTTCTTGACGGCGCGCAGCAGCCGCAGCCGCGAGTGCCGTTCGCCCTCGAACTGGCAAACGACGTCCACAAGGTGCTCCAGCAGCCGGGGCCCGGCGATGGAGCCGTCCTTGGTCACGTGTCCGACCAGCAGCGTGGTCATGTTGCGGCGCTTGGCCGCGGCGATCAGGGATGCCGCGACCTCGCGCACCTGGGACACGCCGCCGGCGCTGCCCTCGACATCGGCGCTGCTGAGAGTCTGCACGGAGTCCACCACCAGGAGCCGCGGTTCCAGCTTCTCCACCTGACCCAGGGCCTGCCCTAGGTCCGTTTCGGCGGACAGATACAAGGATTCGGCGACGGCGTCGATCCGGTCCGCGCGGAGCTTGACCTGGGCCGCGGATTCCTCGCCGGTGATGTAGAGGACGTCCTGCGCGGTGCGGGCGAACTTGGCCGCGACATCCAGCAGCAGTGTGGACTTGCCCACCCCGGGTTCGCCCGCCAGGAGGATGACGGCGCCGGGCACCAGCCCGCCGCCGAGCACGCGGTCCAGCTCGTCCACGCCGGTGGGCAGGAACGCGGCAGTGGTGGCGTCGACGTCGGCGATCCGGCGGGCCGGTTCCAGAACCGTCGTGGCCGCCGTCGTCCGGGCGACGGCGTTGCCGGTCTCCTCGACGCTGCCCCACGCCTGGCACTCGCCGCAGCGGCCCACCCACTTGGCAGTCGTCCAGCCGCATTCGGCGCATTTGTAGCCCGGTGCCTTCGGCCCCCGGGAAGTCTTCGTAGCCATTGGTCCACACTATCGGTGGCTAGCGACAACCAGGGGCGCCAGCGGGGTCAGCGGCGCTCAGGCGGCATCTGCCGTGGCAGTTACAGCGGAGGAAGGATGTCCCGTGCTTCCTTGGAATCCACGCCGGCGGCCTCGAGCAGGTCCACCATGAGCGGGCGGAACAGCATGACCACCGTTTCGCCCTCGAGCAACTGGACGTCCAGCATCCGCGGATGCAGGCGGACGGCGATCTCCCGCAGCTCGGTCCGGGCTGTCCGCAGGTGGGCGCGGCGGGCGCCGTCGTGGACTTCCGCCAGGCCCAGCGAGAGCTCGTCGACGGCGGCCGCCGTGTCCTGGAGGACCTCGGCGATGTTCTGGGTGGCCTCGTCCGAGAGCGCCGCATGATTGATGGCGCTGGTCAGGCGGCGCGCAAAGACCCGGCTGTTGCGCAGTGCGAGGTCGATGTAGTCCAGCGACTGCTCCATCTGGTCCAGCTCTTCCCGGTGCCGCCGGTAGGCGGGGGCCAGTGTGGCCACCTCGGCGGAGGCGCGCAGGGACTGCCGCATGGCGTCGACGAGGGGCTGGCAGTTCCGCCCCCGGATCAGGGCATGCCAGGCCTGGGTGGAGTCGCTGTAGGTCAGCGCCGAAGAGCATTCCCGCAGCACTTCGGCGAGCTCATGCAGGAGCTTCTTGACATCGCTGCGGGGTTCACGCCGGGGGTCCTTGGGAACGAGGACGGTCATCAGGAGGGCGAACACCAGGCCCACCACGGCGTCGATGCTGCGGGTGAAGGGACCGCCCACCGGCGCGGGCAGGAGCACCACGAGCACTGACTGCAGGCCCAGCTGGGTAGTGAAGATGGTCCCGCTGTCCAGGAACCTGGCCAGCAGGATGGAGAACAGCAGGACGACGGCGGCCTGCCAGATTCCGGAGCCCAGCCAGTGCAGCAGCAGGTCCCCGACCACGATTCCGAGCGTGCAGCCCAGGCCCACCTCGATGACGCGGCGCAGCCTGGGGTCGCGGGAAAAGCCGAGGGCAATGAGGGATGACGTGGCCGCAAACAACGGTCCGGAGTGGCCCAGGACGTATTCGGCGAACGCGTAGGCGCTGACCGCGCAGGCGGTCATCTGGATGGCCGGGCCCAGTGAGTTGCGGCTCCGGACAAAGCCGGTGCGGACCCGGACGCGCAGGAATCGTGCGCTTGCGGAGAGTCCAGTCGCGGAGGCCATGCGCTCCAGTCTATTTGCTGCCCGGGGGCGGGCGTTCACGGCTGGGGGCGATACGACTGTGACGCACAGAACACAATGGGTGCCCGGCAGATGTAAGCCAATAGCCCGGCGTCGTTAACCGGCTGTTCACTTTGGTCCGCAATTCTCTTCACCTGGGCCGCCTACGGTCGGTAAAGGTACAAACCCGTACGCATCCCTGCTGGCCATCTCCGGCCCGGCACGCAAAGCCCTGAAAGGGGTACATCTAAGTGAAGGCACTCCGCTTCGGCCGCAACGCGGCTATCGCTGTTATCGCCGTCGGCGCACTCGCGCTGACCGCATGCGGTTCGGACAACGCAACCAACACGCCCTCGTCCGCCGCGCCGTCCGCCTCTGGTCCCGCAGTCACGGGCACCCTGACCGGCGTCGGTTCCACCGCCCAGGGCGCGGCCATGGATGTGTGGAAGACCAACTTCGCTTCCGCGAACCCGGGTGCAACCGTGCAGTACTCCCCGGACGGTTCCGGCGCCGGACGCAAGGCGATCCTCGACGGCTCGGCCCAGTTCGCCGGCTCCGATGCCTACCTCAAGGACGAGGAGCTCGCCAGCTCCAAGGACAAGTGCGGTCCCGACGGTGCCATCGACCTCCCGGTCTACATTTCCCCGATCGCCGTGGCGTTCAACCTGCCTGGCATCACGGACCTGAAGCTCGACGCTGCCACCGTTGCCAAGATCTTCCGCGGCCAGATCGCCAACTGGAACGACCCCGCCATCGCGGCACTGAACCCGGGCGTTCAGCTGCCGGACCTCAAGGTCACCCCGGTGAACCGGTCGGATGACTCCGGCACCACCACCAACTTCACGGACTACCTGTCCGCTGTCGCGCCCGAGGTTTGGACCGACAAGGCTTCCGGAATCTGGCCCGCGAGCCTGAAGGGCGAGAACGCCAAGGGCACCTCCGGCGTGGTCAAGACCGTCACCGACACCTCCGGTGCCGTGACCTACGCCGACGACTCTGCCGTGAGCGGTAAGCTCGGCACCGCTCAGATCAAGGTCGGCGACTCCTTCACGAAGATCTCCGCCGAGGCTGCTTCCAAGGCAGTCGACCAGGGCAAGCCGGTTGAAGGCCGCAACGCCAACGACCTCGCCATCAAGCTGGACCGCAAGACCACGGTCGCCGGCGCCTACCCGATCGTCCTGGTGTCCTACCACATCGTCTGCACGAGCTACGACACGAAGGCCACCGCTGACCTGGTCAAGGCTTTTGTCACCTACGCAGCTTCCGACGCCGGGCAGAAGGCCGCGGCCGACTCCGCCAAGTCGGCGCCGCTGTCCAAGACCCTCCAGGACAAGGTAAAGACAGCCCTCGAGGCCGTCAAGGGCAAGGCCTAGGGATACGCTGCACCGCGAGGCATAGTGGAAACACGAGCCTGACCAAGGTTCCCTGTCCCGGGAAAGCGATCGCAGATCGCCAACCGGGGCAGGGAACCAATGCATTTTGTTCCAAACATCAAGATTTGCCGGACCCCGGCCGCGGAGGCCTCCGCAACCGGCACCCGGATCCCCATCCAAACCGAAGGACCGTGAAGTGACCACCACCTCCCTGACCAAGTCCCGGGGCGCAGGCCACACCGGTGACAAAGTCTTTTCCGCTGCCGCCTTGGCGGCAGGGTGTCTGATCCTCGTCGTGCTCTTCGGCGTGGCACTGTTTCTGGTCATCCAGGCTTTCCCGGCCCTCGTGGCCTCGCCGGACAAGATCCAGGGCGGCGAAGGATTCCTCACCTACATCTGGCCGCTCGTTATCGGCACCCTCATCGCCGCCGTGATAGCACTCGCGATCGCGACGCCGATCGCCATCGGAGTGGCGCTGTTCATCTCGCACTTCGCACCGCGCAAGCTTGCCTCCGGCCTGGGCTACGTCATTGACCTGCTCGCCGCCATCCCGTCCGTGGTCTATGGCGCCTGGGGCGTTGCGTTCCTGGCCAAGGAAATCTCCCCGGCCTATAACTGGCTGGCCAACAACATGGGCTGGCTGCCGATCTTCCAAGGTCCCGCCTCCGCCACCGGCAAGACCATCCTCACGGCCGGGATCGTGCTGGCCGTCATGGTCCTGCCGATCATCACCTCCCTGAGCCGCGAAATCTTCCTGCAGACCCCCAAGCTGCACGAAGAGGCCGCGCTGGCGCTCGGCGCCACCCGCTGGGAAATGATCCGGATGACCGTGCTGCCGTTCGGCCGGCCCGGAATCATCAGCGCCGTGATGCTGGGACTCGGCCGTGCCCTCGGTGAGACGATGGCAGTGGCGCTGGTCCTATCCTCCGGAGCCCTCACGGCCAGCCTGATCCAGAGCGGCAACCAGACCATCGCCGCCGAAATCGCCCTGAACTTCCCCGAGGCCAGCGGACTCAAGGTCAGCACGCTGATCGCCGCCGGCCTGGTGCTGTTCGTCATCACCCTCGGCGTGAACATGATCGCCCGCGGGATCATCACCCGGCACAAAGAATTCTCGGGAGCCAACTAAATGACCTCCACCCTGACCCCGGTACGCAAGCGTTCGGCACTGACCAAGGGCCAGTTGCCCAAGGCCGCGCCGTACATCGTCCTGGCCGTTGCCCTGGTCCTCGGCGCCGCGATCCTGGCCCTGATCGGCTTCAACGCCTTCGGCTGGGGGATCGTCTCCGCCATCCTCTTCGCCGCCGGCCTGGTGGGCTGGAGCCTGGTTGTGGAAGGCGCCCGCAAGGCCAAGGACAAGTTGGCCACGTGCCTGGTGGTGGGAGCCTTCCTGGTTGCCCTGCTGCCCCTGTTCTCGGTGATCTGGACCGTGCTGGTCAACGGGCTCCCCGGGCTCCTGGACCCCGGCTTCCTCACCACCTCCATGAACGGCGTCACCGGCGCCTTCGATAACAAGACCGTCGAGGAAGGCGCCCCCCTGCTGGGCGGCATCTACCACGCACTCATGGGCACACTGCTGATCACGGTGCTCGCCACCATCATCTCGGTCCCGGTGGGCCTGCTGACCGCGATTTACCTCGTGGAGTACGGCGAGGACCGCGCACTGGCCCGGGCCATCACCTTCTTCGTGGATGTCATGACCGGCATTCCCTCGATTGTCGCTGGCCTCTTCGCCGCTGCCGCCTTCTTCGCGTTGGTCGGTCCGGGCACCAAGACGGGCGCCGTTGCCGCCGTCGCACTCTCGGTCCTGATGATCCCGGTGGTGGTCCGCTCCAGCGAGGAAATGCTCAAGATCGTGCCCAACGAACTCCGCGAGGCCGCCTACGCCCTCGGCGTCCGCAAGTGGCGGACCATCCTCAAAGTGGTTCTCCCGACGGCGATCTCCGGCATCGCGTCCGGCATCACCCTGGCGATCGCCCGCGTGATCGGCGAAACCGCGCCGATTCTGGTCACCGCCGGATTCGCGACCACCATCAACACCAACGTGTTCAGCGGCTGGATGGCCTCGTTGCCGACGTTCATCTATACCCAAATCCTGAACCCGACCTCGCCGTCCAACCCGGATCCGTCCTCCCAGCGGGCCTGGGGCGCGGCCCTGGTGCTCATCATCCTGGTGATGCTGCTCAATCTTGGCGCCCGCCTGATTGCCCGCATGTTCGCCCCCAAGACAGGCCGCTAGGCCACCCCCGCGCCCCGCCGCCCATACCTCCAGCAAGTGAAGGAACACCATGTCTAAGCGCATCGACGTCAAGGACCTGAACGTCTACTACAGCAAATTCCTGGCCGTCGAAGACGTCAACATCAACATCGAGGCCAAGTCCGTCACGGCCTTCATCGGCCCCTCAGGCTGCGGCAAGTCCACCTTCCTGCGCACCTTGAACCGCATGCACGAGGTCATCCCCGGTGCGCGGGTTGAAGGCGAGGTGCTGCTGGACGGTGACAACCTGTACGGCCCCGGCGTTGACCCGGTGACGGTCCGTTCCCAGATCGGCATGGTGTTCCAGCGCCCCAACCCGTTCCCCACCATGTCCATCCGGGACAACGTGCTGGCCGGCGTGAAGCTGAACAACACGAAGATCTCCAAGGGCGAGGCCGATGTCCTGGTGGAGCGTTCCCTGCAAGGGGCGAACCTGTGGAACGAGGTCAAGGACCGTCTGGGCAAGCCCGGCTCCGGACTCTCCGGTGGCCAGCAGCAGCGCCTGTGCATTGCCCGCGCGATAGCCGTTGAGCCCCAGGTGATCCTCATGGACGAGCCCTGCTCCGCCCTGGACCCGATCTCGACGCTGGCCATTGAGGACCTCATCAACGAGCTCAAGGACCAGTACACGGTGGTGATCGTGACCCACAATATGCAGCAGGCGGCCCGCGTGTCGGACAAAACGGCCTTCTTCAACATCGCGGGTACCGGCAAGCCGGGCAAGCTGATCGAGTTCGGCGACACCCCGACGATCTTCAGCAACCCGACCGAGAAGGCCACCGAGGACTACGTTTCCGGCCGCTTCGGATAACCCGCGACGCTTCCTAGCACCCGGACCCCGCCCATTTCCTTGACACACTCCACGGGCGGGCGAATAGTTCGGCGTAGGGATTCGTTGAAGGGCGCGCAGGTGAAAGATCTCTCCAAGCCCTCGCTGGCGGCTGTTCTGGGCGTGGCTTTAAGTCTGGCTGCGTGCGGTATTCCAGGAGCCGACGCCCAACCGGGACTGCAAACTCCGACCGAAACGGCCCCGGCGCAGAAGCCGGTCCGCATCGTCACCGATCCTGCCTACACCGGATCGGCCAGTGGCGAGCTGAGCGGTATGGCGGACAAGGTCAACCTTTACGTCACCGCGCACCCGGACACCTTTTCAGGGGCCTACTTCTCTGTGGACTCCTCCAAGCTGTTCGTGGGGGTTGCCAGGCCTTCCGACGCCGCCGCCAAAGAGCTCGAAGAGCTGGCGAAGAAGCTGGATCCGGGCCACAGGCAGATCGTCCTGGTGGAGGCCCAGTGGTCCTGGTCCGAACTCGATTCGGTAAAGGACATCCTCGTAAAGAAGTACATGGGGAAGGGCCAGGAGGCCATCCAGTCGGTAGGCCTAAACACAGCCTTGGACGCAGTAGTAGTTGGAGTCCTTGGACGACCGGATATCCCGATAAGGGACAATCCGGCCGTAATCGAAATAGCCCACCACTACGGGGATGTAGTCGTATTCAGGGAAACATCCCGGATAGGCGACGCGATTGGTGGCTGAGCGGCTCTACAGGAACCGGTCCTACAGCCCGGCCACCGGCGAGAGCGCCAGCTGAAGGACGAACGCGGCGGCCGCGGTGACAACTGGGGTCAGGACCCAGAACGCCAGGATGCGGATCACCAGCAGGCGATTAGTGTCCGGGAAAGACTGGTGGGCGCCGGCGCCGAGGGTTGCCGCGGTCACCGTGTGGGTGGTGGAGACGGGCCAGTGCAGCCCGATCGCGCCCACGAGCAGCATCACCGCCGTGTACATCTGCGCGACGAATCCGCGCAGGGGGTCGATTCGGGTCAGCCGGTAGCCGATGGTGTAGGAAATCCGCCAGCCGCCGGCCAGGGTCCCCGCCGACAACAAGAGGGCCGTCAGCAGGGCCACCCACATCGGCACGGAGCCGCCGTCGGAGAGCCCGGCGGCCAGCAGCGCCAGGATCACCACCGCGCTGGTGCGCTGGCCGTCCTGTAGCCCGTGACCGAAGGCGACAGCACCGGCAGCAATGGCCTGGGCCCTGCGGGAGCGGGTGTTGACGACGTTGGGCGGCGTATAGCGGGCGGCCCAGCTGGCAGGCCAGACCAGCAGGTAAGACCCGACATAGGCGATCACCGGTGAGACCAACAGCGGTAGCACCACCTGGGACAGGAGCGAGGCGTCAACGCCCGTGACGGGGTTACCGCCGACGGCGACGCTCGCGACCCCCGCCCCGGCGAGCCCACCGACCAGGGCATGTGTGGAGGAGGCCGGGATGCCGCGCCACCACATGTACACGCCCCAGAGGATGGCGCTGAGCAGCCCGGCCAGCAGGATCGTCAGGCCGTTCGTGCCCGGCGGCAGCGACAGCCAGGCCTGGCTCACGGCCAGCGTCAGTGCGGCGCTGAGCCCGGCGCCGATGAAGTTGAAAAGGCTTGCCAGCAGCACCGCCACCGTTGGGGTCAACGCCCGCGTCCTGACGGCCAGTGCCACCGACGCGGACGCGTCCCTGAAGCCGTTGAGAAAGGCGTAGGCCCCGGCGCAGAGCAGCACCAGGGCCAGGAAGAACATCATCACGTCAGGATTCCTTGACGATAATGCTGCCCACCTGCGTGGCGATCCGGCGCATGTCCTTCGTGACTTCCACGAGCTGGTTCGCGACGTCACGGTTACGCGCGTATTGCATCGCCTTCATCTCGTGGAGCATGTCCGCCACCCAGACCCGGTGCGTGCGTTCGGCGCGTTTGGCCAGCCGCAGGATCTCGATCCAGTAGTCCTCAAGGTCGTCCAGATTGTTCAGCTTCCGCATGGCATCGACCGTGAGTTCGGCCTGGCGGCTGATGATTTCCAGCTGGTCCGCGGCGCGTTTGGACAGCCGCTCGAGCTTGTAGAGGGACACGAGCTCGGCGGCGGCGTCGAGCTTCTCCATGGCTTCGTTGAGGAAACGGGACAGCGTGTACATGTCCTCGCGGGGCAGCGGGTTTACGAAGCTGGTCCGCATATGGGTCAGGAGGGCAAAGTGCAGCTCCGCCGATTTGGCCTCATGGTTGTGCATGTCTTCCACGAGCCGGGCATGCTCGCTGGCCGGGGCACCGAGGATCTCCGAGAGGGTCCCGGTCGCCAGCACGATCTGGCGCGCCATTTGGGAGAGCAGGTTCAGTCCGGCGGACTCCTGAGGGAACAGGCGCAGCTTCACGTGGTACCGGTCTTCCGAAGAGGGGCTCGCGGGTGGAGTCGGCCGGCCGTGTTACTTGACGACGACCTGCGCATACGCATTACTTTACCGTCAGCCTCCGGCCCGGACCGGCCGGACGCGGCGTGTGACGGCGCAGTCAGCGGCCAAGCTGCAGAGGCAGCTAAAAAGGGCAGCTAAAGCCGGAGGCACAAAGGACATGAAAATGGTGCCGAACCGGATACGCCTCTCGGCGGTAGGCCGCTCTAGGCGGCTAAATGTTGAAGCCCGGGGGTTTCGCGGTTCGGCACCGCTTTCAGTTTTCTACGTAGGTTCCTGCAAGTCAACATTGACAGCCTGCCCCTGCCGTGCGTGTCGGAGGTGGTTTCTCCCCCTCATTCGGGCGTCACCGGCCCCCGGTCGGCCAGCCATTTAGTCCAGCTCGCCCAGCCGCCACGCATTGGCAGCGTGCTCGAGGTCCTCCGCAGTCTTGACCAGAAGATGCGAGTTGCGGGTGAGCTTGCTGGCGTGGTTTTCGTTGCTGTACTCGGCATTGTCGGCAAGCGTCGCCTGGCCGAGGGCCACCACGCGGCAGAATGCGGCAGAACGTTCCAGTGCGACGTCGAATTCGCCGTCGAACGCCCCGGAGAGAATGGCATCCGCCATGGACTTCATCTCATCCGCGCCGGGCGGTTCGGCGGCGCCGGCCACGACATGCGAAACCTGGGCCGTGTCCTTGCCCGCCTTGAAGTAGACGGAGATCCGCTCGGGATCCTGAATGGTGGCGGCCCGCAGCGCGTACAGGCGCCACAGGGCGCCGGGGAGGGACCGGGCGGGGCTTTCGGCCCACATTTCGGCAATGGCTTCCAGTCCCTGCTCATCGGCCAGTTTCACGAGCCGTTTGGTGACTTTGGGGTCGTCGCTGTCGCGGCCGCGGCGCACCAGCGCCTGCGCGGCCAGATGGGCCGCTTCCGAGACGCGGGCGGGATCGGCCCCGCCGGCGAAGGGCTCAAAGTCGATCGGCGCGAAGGGCTTGGGCTTGTGGTGCCGCGGGCCGGTGGCGCTTGATCCTGCTTGCTCGCTCATGCCCCCAGGCTACTCCAGTGCCGCAAGGGAATCGAGGATCGGCCGGCGCTGCTGCCGGTGACGCCGGTGACCGACGACGCCGGTCCCGGGGAATGTGAAAAAGCCGGTCCAGGTCTGGGGTACAGTGTTAACGTCCAGAAATGGACTGGGCTGAAACGCACCGCAGCAGTGGATTTGTCCGCTGGTGCGGAGCTATCGGCTGGGGCCTTTAGCTCAGTTGGTAGAGCATCGGACTTTTAATCCGTGGGTCGTGGGTTCGATCCCCACAGGGCCCACTCTTTTAGAGAAGAGTGGAAATTCCCCGGTTTCCTGGCAACAGGAGGCCGGGGTTTTTTGTGCCCGCCGCGGGCGGCCGGATTGTACGGCTGGCTAGTTAGCAGTTCGGCTACGCTTGGCGGATGGACTCCCACGGCGCCTCCGGATATTGGTATGGCCCGGATGGCAGCCTGGACACCCCTGCGGCCCTCCTGCAGGCCCTCCGCGACTACCGGACCGCGGAGGTGGCGACCAGACGGTCCACCCGCGATTCGATGGGGATGGGTGAGACGGACCTGCTGGCCCTGCGCTACCTGCTGCGGGCCGCTGTGACCGGCCAGCAGGCGGGGCCGAAGGATCTCAGCAGGGTCCTGGGCATCACCACTGCCTCCACCACGTCCCTGATCGACCGGCTGGTGGCCAGCGGGCACGTCCGACGCGAGCCGCACCCGACCGACCGGCGCTCGCTCGTGATCGTCCCGACGGTGGCGACGGATTCCGAGGTCCGCGCCACGCTCGGCCACATGCACCAGCGGATGATGGAGGTGGCCGAGTCCATGAGCACTGAGGACGCCCGGGCGGTCATTACGTTTCTGCGCCGGATGAGCGCGGCCCTTGGCGACGAGCAGCGCAACTAGCTCGTTCAACTACTTATATGTATGCTTACTACTTGGTTTTTGATCTCAACGAGAGTAGGGGCCGTGGCTGAATCCGCAACCCAGACCGGGCACTTGGGGACGGTTCTGTCGGTTCCCTCTCCCTGGGCCCCGCTGCACTGCGGTGCCCCCATGGAGTGGCGCTCGCCGGAGCCGGACGCCATGTCCTCGTACTCGTTCGGGCCCGCCGACCCATCCTTGACCCTGCCAGCCGTCTGGCGCTGCGACTGCGGCTTCCAGCTGGACGGCGCTTTCCAGCGGGACGGTCTTGAACGGGGCCACGCGGGCGTCAGCCCCTCAGTCTCGCGCTGAGAGCCGGGGCCGGGCCGGCACGAGCGCGGTGGGCGAGGCCACGTGCAGCCGGTCCGCGGGGACTCCCGGCAGCCCTGATTCGGCGTCCAGGACAAACGTGACGACGTCGCCGGAGCGTTCGTGGGCGACGTGCAACGACCCGTCGCGGACCAGGTGGTGCCGGGGCCAGTTGCCGCCGCTGGGGACATCGGCCACCGGGTGCAGCGCCGCGCCTCCGGCCTCGACCTCCAGCACGCTGACCCGGTTCGAGCCGCGGACGCCCACGTAGGCGTGCCTGCCGCCGGCTGCCAACGCGATCTCGGCTGCCGAGTCTCCAGCCAGCGCCCCACCGGCGGTGGCCGGCCCGACGAAACCGAGCCGGAAGTCCCCGGCGCCCGGCGACAGCACGGCCACGGCCACCTCAATTGAATACTCGGTCACCACAAAGACGTTGCCGCCCGGGTGCTGGACCAGGTGCCTGGGGCCGCTGCCCCGCGGCAGGACCACCTCATGATCCAGAACCGGCCCCGAAGCCCGCCCCGGTCCGGAGCGGACATTCCAAATCCGCAGGAGATCGTGGCCGAAATCGGTGGTCATCACCCGGCCGTCGGCCAGCATGAGCGCGGCATGCGCGCGGCTGGGCCGCTCTTGTTGTTCGGCGGCGCCGCCGTCGGGAACGTCACCGTAGGGGTCGCGGGATTCGGCGGCGGCGGTCCGGTCCATGATGCCGCCGTCGGCGTCGAGCTCATAGAACAGCACCTGGCCGTCGCCCCAGCAGCAGACCACGAGGAAGCGGCCGGAAGGCTCGACGGCGACATGGCAGGCCGCGTCCCCAGCCGGCCATGCGGGGCCCGCGGGCTCCAGGCCAAACGTGCCGGCCCGGCGGTAGGCCCGGACAGTCCCGGCGTACTCTGCCACGGCGTAGACCACGGGCAGTGTGGGGTGGACCGCCAGAAAGGACGGTGAGTCGGCCGCGGCCGCTACTCCGAGCCAGTGCAGGGTGCCGTCGGCCGCCGCGGCAACCGCGCCGATCCCCGCGCCGCTGCCACCAGAGTCTGCCGTATAGGAGCCGGTCCAGATGAGGTCGTTTGCAGGGATGGAGTCCATGCTGACATCCTGCCAGCCGGCCCTGCTGCGGCGCGGCACCTCAGCAAACAACCGTCGAAAAAACAGTCGCGAACCGCCGGAACGTGCCCGTGGGTGGGGACCCCACGCCTTCGGTAGCATGGGGGAGTCCGCGCAGCTGCAGCAAAAGGAGGTGGGTCCCGTTCCCGCAAGTCCAGAAGGGGTGCCCTCACAGCAGTGCCGGCTGCGGCCAGCTCACGGTGAGGGCGTCTGACACCAGACCGAAAGGCGCTCCCATGGGAGTAATCCGCCATCTTTCCACGCACGAGACCCTCACGGCCAGGCTCCGTGCCGCCGGCTGCGTGTTTGCCGAAGACGAAGCCCGCCTCATGATCGACGCAGCCCCGGCGCCGGACGCACTCGAGGCGATGGCCGCCCGGAGGGTTGCCGGCCTTCCCCTTGAACACATTCTCGGCTGGGCGGAATTCTGCGGACTCCGCATCGCCGTCGCCAGCGGGGTATTTGTGCCGCGGCGGCGGACGGAATTCCTCGTCCGGCAGGCCGCTGCGCTGCTGGACGCGTGGCGCATGGTGCCGGGTGCTGGCCGCCCGGCACCCGTCGTCGTCGATCTCTGCTGCGGGTCCGGGGCTGTCGGCGCGGCGCTGGCCGCGCTCGCCGGCCCCGCCCAACTCCACTGCGCTGCCGAACTCCACTGCGCTGCCGAACTGCAGCGCGCTATCGAACTGCACTGCGCCATCGAACTGCACTGCGCGGATATCGATCCCACGGCCGTGGCGTGCGCGCGCACCAACGTCCTGCCACTGGGCGGGGAGGTCCACGAAGGCGATCTCTATGCTCCGCTACCGCCGGGGCTCCGGGGCCGCGTCCGTTTGTTGGCCGTCAACGCCCCCTACGTGCCCTCCTCGGACATCGAAACCATGCCGCAGGAGGCGCGTGTGCATGAGCCGCGGGCCTGCCTCGACGGCGGCGTTGACGGACTGGAAGTGCAGCGCCGGGTCGCCGCCGGCGCTCGGGAGTGGCTGATGCCCGGCGGCCACGTGCTGATAGAGACCAGCCGCGGGCAGGCCGCCCAGACGGCCGGAATTTTTCGCAGGCACGGGCTGGCGGCCCGCGTGCTGCGCTCGGAGGAGCTGGGGGCTACGGTGGTGGCCGGCGCGCTGGCGCCTGCCGGCGGACAGTAGCTGCCGTGGGCGGCTCCGGCGGTCACTGCGGATACCGCCTAGGGCAGTTTGTCCCCGTCCACGTTGGTAGCGGGACCGGCTGGGGTGGCGCCGCCCTCGTCGGACCAGTCCTGGCCGTCCTGGTCGGTGAGGGCAGGGTCGGAGTCGACATCGCCGGCCGCGGACAGGGGTGTTCCAGGCGTGGCTGTTCCGTGTGTGGCTGTTGCGGGCGTGGCGGTGGTGCTCCCGTGTCCGGCATCGCGGTGAACGGCGGAGCTGATGACAGTACCCGCGCGGCGGGCGGCCTCGCCGAGCTGCTCGGAGACCTCAGGGGCCTTGTCCTTGATTGTTTCGGCTGCCGCGGCCACCTTGTCCTGGACCGGCTTGCTGCGCCACAGTTCTTCGCTGCGGGCTTTGAGCTTGTCATAGGCGGCGCGGCCGGACCTTGATCCCAGGACATATCCTGCTGCCACTCCGATGCCGAAAAGAAGTTTGCCTTTCATGCTGTGCTCCTGCTCCCTGACGTTGGTGAAAAGTAGACGTTTCTGAACAGTCCCTAAACTGTGGATGGCGGGGCTGTCTCTTGGGGCCCGCAGGCCACCCTTGCCTGTCAAAGTAATGCAAAAAACCGGCCCCGGGAATATCCCGGGACCGGTTTCCGGCCAGTCGCCGTGTTAGCGAACTGAGCGCTTGCTGATCATGCCGTAAACGAGCAGGACGATGATCGCACCGCCGATGGCCAGCAGCCAAGTGGACAGCGAGAAGAACTCGTTGATTCCCACGCCGAACAGTGCGCTGCCGATGAATCCACCGAGGAGGGCGCCGACGACGCCGAGGATCAGAGTGATGATGATGCCACCGCCCTGACGTCCCGGGAGGATGGCCTTAGCGATTGCTCCGGCGATGAGGCCCAGAATCAGAAATGCGAGAAAACCCATTTTTTCGTTCCTTCTTCTTTCATTGAGGAGGCACCCGGATCGCCGGGTGCGCTTCATCCTTCTGCCTCAATACTAATCATGCTTAGTATCAAAGAGCCACCCGGCTACCTGTGGGTTTGTCAGACGGGGTGCCAAAACAGCAACAATGTGGCCGGGCGATTCACGGGAGTTCACGCCGCGTACAGGCGTTGTTTCGTTGTCATTCGTTCAGCTGTTCACCGTTCGAAAATTCACCGGTTCGAATGGTCACGGCTCAAATATTCACGGTTCAAATGTTCGTGTTTTCATTGTGCGTTTGGCGGCCCCGACGCCGGCCGGGGCCTACCACGCGTAGTCTTCCGGTGCCGTGCGATGGCCCGGGAAGATCTCGTCCAGGCGCTTGAGCGCGTCGGCGTCGAGCTTCAACTTGTGCGCCCTGATGGAGCCCTCGAGCTGCTCGGGGGTCCGCGGGCCGATGATCGGAGCGGTGACTGCCGGCTGGTGGAGCAGCCACGCGAGCGCCACGTCCCCCGGTTCCTGACCCAGCTCGGCGGCGAAGTCCTCGTACCGCCTGATCTGTTTCTGGTGCGATTTGAGCGCCTCGAGGGCGCGACCGGCGACGCGCCGGACGCCGTCGCCGTCCTTCTTCAACACGCCGCCCAGCAGGCCGCCGTGCAGCGGCGACCATGGCAGGATCCCCAGGCCGTACTGCTGGGCGGCAGGGATGACTTCCCGTTCCGCGTCCCGGGTCAGCAGGTTGTAGATCGACTGTTCGCTGACCAGCCCGTTGTAGTTGCGGCGGGCGGCGATTTCCTGGGCCCGGGCGATGTGCCACCCGGCGAAGTTACTGCTGCCGGAGTACAGGATCTTGCCTTGCCTGACGGCGACCTCGATGGCCTGCCAGATCTCCTCCCAGGGAGTGTTCCGGTCCACATGATGGAACTGGTAGAGATCGATGTAGTCCGTCTGCAGCCGCTTCAGGCTGGCATCGAGCGCCCGGCGGATATGCAAGGCCGAGAGCTTGGCCTCGTTGGGCCGGTCCGTCATGGTGCCGAACAGTTTGGTGGCGAGCACCGTGCGCTCACGGCGCTCGCCTCCTTGGGCAAACCAGCGGCCGAGTATTTCCTCGGTCCAGCCGCGGTGGCTCGAGCCGCCGTACACGTTGGCGGTATCGACGAAATTGATGCCGGCGGCCTGCGCCGCGTCCAGGATGGTGAAGGCCTGCCTCTCCTCGGTCTGCGGGCCAAAGTTCATGGTCCCCAGGCACAGACGCGAGACTGTCAGACCGGAGCGGCCAAGGTGCGTGTAGCGCATAACGCGTTCCTCTCCGTCCTGACCTCCTCCGCCCTGACGCATTGCGGGTTTCCTCCGAAGGCGGGCGCCGTTGCTCCAACTGCGTGCCGCCGTCGCTCCGGAGGCTGGCGTCAGCGCTCCAGGCGGAACCCGAGCTTGATGGTGACCTGCCAGTCGGCTACCTGCCCGTTTTCAAGGTGGCCGCGGATCTCCTTGACTTCGAACCAATCTAGGTTCCGGAGGGTCTTGGCGGCCTCGGCGACGCCGTTCCGGACGGCTGCATCGACGCCCTCGTTCGAGGTTCCGACAATTTCAGAAATGCTGTAAGTGTGATTAGACAACTTCGCTCCTCGTGATCGCCATCGATGCCCGGCTGCGGGCCGTTCCTGCAGACTAGCCGACTGAACCCGGCCGGACTAGGGGTTTGGGTCCGGAGCCGGGGACCCCGGGAGGGGGTCCGGGCAGCGGGCGTTTGGCCTGCCGGGGCAGAGGGTCTGCCCGCGGCCTGATCCGGCTCACCATCCAGGGCAGCATGTAGTGCGCCACCCAGGCCAGGTCACCGGCGCGGGCCTCCCGCCAGTTGCCCGGCGGCATGGGCTTGGGCTCCAGCGGCCGCAGGCGGTGTGGCACGTTGAGCGTGTCCAGGACCATGGCTGCAATGGTGTGGTGTCCCAGCGGCGAAAAGTGCAGGCGGTCCGGATCCCACATCCGCGGATCGCTCAGTTGCCGCAGTGCCCACAGGTCAGCGATAAGGACATCGTGCCGGGCGGCGATGACACGGAGGTGCTCGTTGAATACCGCGACCTTCCCCCGGATGTGCCCGAACACGGCGGTCTCGCCCCAGTCCGGCCCGGTGAACAGGACCACCGTGGCCCCGGTGGCCGAGAGTACTGCCACAGCCTCGTCGAGGGCGGCCGCCATCCGGTCCGGATCGCCGCGATGGAAAACGAGATCGTTCCCGCCGGCCGAGAGGGTGACGAGATCCGGCTTCAGGCTCAGGGCCGGTCCGAGTTGCTGGTCGAGGATTTCGCGCAGAACCAGGCCGCTGATGGCGAGGTTGGCGTACCCGAACTCGCCGCGGCCCTCACCGAGTTCCTCGGCAATGCGGTCCGCCCACCCCCGCATGCCGCCGGGGCTCAGCGGTTCCGGGTCGCCGACGCCTGCCGTGAACGAATCTCCCAAGGCGACGTACCGGCTCCAGGGCCGGGAACGCCGGGCGCCGGGATGCCCTCGTGCGGAGCCCCGATCCCCTGAATGCCACGGCCCCGCGGCGGGGATATTGGCGCCGGTATGGCCGGCGTCCGGCTCGAGGAACCTGGCGGCGTTCACATCACCACCAATACGCCGATATTCCATGCCGCGCTAGGTACTTATGCCCCTAGCGAGGCACCGTGGACGCTTTCGCCGCCGCCCCCACGGGGTCTGCGACAAGGGGGCCAAAATACTCAGGGGGGTATAATGATGACCCGACGCATCGAACCGGAGGAACCAATGGAACTCGATCCCACCGACATGAAGCCTGTCATCAATAGGCTTCGCCGCGCCCAGGGGCAGCTCGCGGCAGTCACCAGGATGATCGAGGAGGGCCGTGACTGCAAGAGCGTCGTGACCCAGCTGGCTGCCGTCTCGAGCGCTCTGGACAAGGCGGGATTCTCCATCATCGCCACGGGCCTGCAGCACTGCATGCAGCAGGAAGACCCCAGCGTGGACCGGGCCGAACTCGAGAAGCTCTTCCTCTCGCTCGCCTGAGCCGCGCATCCGGCCAAGCGCGCCCGGCCAAGCGCGCCCGGCACGGCCCGCGCGCCCAGGCGCACCAAGCCTTGCGGTTTCGCGTCAGGCGGGCCCTTCGGCCAGGACAAAGGTCTTCAGGTCGTCGAGGGTCTGCTGCATGTGGGCGTCCATGGCGTCGCGGGCGCGGTGCGGGTCGCGTGAGGCCAGGGCATCCGCGATGCTCTGGTGGTGCCCGATGGCGTGCTCCTGGATCTCCGGGACCTTGGACGTTTCCGTCCGCCGCTTTTCCAGCACGCGGTGCAGGGGCTCGAACAATACGGCGACGAACACGTTATCCGACGCCTGCAGGATGAGGTCGTGAAAGGCGAGGTCCGCCTCGACGAACGCCGCCAGATCGTTGTTCTCGTGCGCCAGCCGCATCTTATCGACCTGCGCGCGGAGGGCCAGGATGTCGGAATCCGCCATCCGCCCGGCGGCCAGTTCGCAGGCGCCCGTTTCCAGCATCCGGCGCAGCTCAATGAGCTGGATGGCGGCCGACGCGTCGTTTTTGCCCTCCGAGGCTGCCCGCAGCACGGCATCCAGGGAGCCCCAGCGGTTGAGCGGGTTCACGAACGTGCCGCGGCCTCGCTCCACGCTGAGAATCCGCTGGGCTTCAAGGGTTTTCATGGCCTCGCGCACGGTCATTCGGCTGACTTCGTGCCGGGAGCTGAGCTCAAGTTCGCCGGGGACGCTCGCGCCGGGCGGAAACTCGCCGGCAATGATCCGGTCCAGCAGTTCGTCGGCCACTACGCCGACCAGCGATTTCCTAGCCAATTCTCCCCGTCCAGCGTCATGCTATGCCTGATGGCGTGCTCCTGATGGCCAAGTCTACTTGCGCGCCGTTGTGCCATATGCCACACTAGCACCCAGATATAAGATGTCTGACATCTTACATATACCACCCTTCTGTGGCTCCCGTGGAGCCTCAGGTTTCCACCGAATGATCCCCACACAATGGAGTGCATAGTGCCCCTCGAAGCAGACGTGCTGGCCGCTTTCCCCGCGGAAGTACAGATCCCCGCCCGGCTAGTGGCAGACAGCGTGGCCGCCTCGTCCGAGGCATCCCCGCGGGTCCTGGTAGTGCTCGACGACGACCCAACCGGCACGCAGTCAGTGGCGAACCTGCCGGTCCTCACCCGCTGGGACGTGGCGGACTTCGCCTGGGCATTCGGCTACGAAGTCAACGGCCAGCGCCAGCGCGCGGTCTACGTCCTGACCAACACCCGCAGCCTTGACCCTGCCGAGGCGGCTGTCCGCAACGAGGAAGTCGTCCGGAACGCCCTCGCTGCCGCAGCATCCGCTGACCCCGCCCTGCGGCTCAGCTTCGTCAGCCGCAGCGATTCCACCCTCCGCGGCCACTACCCGCTCGAACCGGATGTCATCGCCGCCACCGTCACCGCCGTCAACGGTCAGACGACCGACGGCGTCGTGATCGTCCCCGCATTCCCGGACGCCGGCCGCGTAACGATCGGCGGTGTGCACTACATGCGCGGCACCGGCGACGACGCCGGCAAGCTCACCCCCGTGGCTGAGACCGAATTCGCCAAGGACGCCAGCTTCGGCTTCGCCAACTCCGAGATGGCCAAGTACGTCGAGGAGAAATCGAACGGCCGGTTCGCCGCAGGCTCGGTGATCGTGCTGGACCTGAACATCATCCGGGCCTCCACCGATCCGAACATTTCCGCCAAGGCCATTGCCGACGCCGTCGACACCGCCACGGACTCCAACCC
The DNA here is from genome assembly GCF_056397785.1 of Arthrobacter sp. 05L421. Lineage (NCBI taxonomy): Bacteria > Bacillati > Actinomycetota > Actinomycetes > Micrococcales > Micrococcaceae > Arthrobacter > Arthrobacter sp. 05L421. The sequence goes on along the minus strand of NZ_JBFTOC010000007.1, from coordinate 142,538 downwards.
GATCGTCGCGGACATCGTCACAGAAAACGATCTGCGTGCCCTGTCCCTGGGCCTGGAAGAAGCGGAACGCCGCGGCAAGAAGCTCCTCTACCGTGTGGGCCCGCCGTTCGTCCGGGCACGGATCGGCCAGGAAATCCGGACCGAACTCAGCGGCGAGGAAGCCTACGCCGGCAACACCCCCTCGGGAGCCGGCGGCCTGATCGTGGTCGGCTCGCACGTGGGCGTCACAACCCGTCAGCTCAAGGTCCTCACCGAGCAGCACAGCGCCGCCCGCATCGTGGAAATCGACGTCGAGAAACTGCTCGGCGACAACGCGGACAGCCACCTGGACCAGACCGTTGACAAGGTGGTCGATGCCCTGCACGGCGGCGACGTGATCGTCCACACCAGCCGGCTCCTGATCAAGACCGACGACGCCGCCGCAAGCCTGCGGATCGCGCGCACCGTCTCGGCCGCCGTCGTCGCCGTCGTGAACCGCACGCTCAAGACTTTCCCTCCCCGCTTTGTGATCGCCAAGGGCGGCATTACGTCCTCGGACGTGGCCGCGCACGGCCTGGAAATCCGGCACGCGATTGTCCGCGGGCCCATGCTGCCGGGCATTGTCAGCCTGTGGGAGCCGGTGGACGGCCCGGCCAAGGGCATTCCGTACATCGTCTTCGCCGGCAACGTGGGAGATGACCAGTCCCTCGCCGATGTCACGCGCAAGCTCAGCAGCACCTTCTGACCAGCACCGCATTCTTACCAGCACCGCACGCCACAACACGTCATTCGATGGAGAACACCATGACCAGCAACTACACCATCACCGTCCTGGGCCTCGGCGCCATGGGCTTGCCCATGGCCACGCGCCTGGCAAGCCAGCTCACCGTCCACGGCTTCGACATCGCCGAGCCGCGCCTGAAGCTGGCTGAAGAGGCCGGCATCCGCACGTTCGCCTCCGCCCAGGAAGCCTCGAAGGGCGCCGACGCGCTGCTGCTGGCGGTGCGCAACGGGGAGCAGCTCAACGATGTCCTCTTCGGCGAGAACGGCGTGGCCTCCGTGCTCAGGCCGGGCTCCGTCGTGATCCTGGGCAGCACCGTGGGCACCGAGGCGATCCCGGCCACCGTGGACCGCCTGGCCGCCTACGGCGTCGAGCTGGTTGATGCCCCGCTTTCCGGCGGCCCCAAGCGTGCCGGCGAAGGCGACCTGCTGATCGTGGTGGGCGCATCGCCCGAAGCCCAGGAAAAGGCCCGCCCGGCCCTGGAACTTCTGGCCTCCACCCTGACAGTGGTCGGCGACAAGCCCGGCGACGGCCAGGCCCTCAAGACCGTCAACCAGCTGCTCTGCGGCATCCACATCGCCGCCGCCGCCGAGGCAATGGCCCTGGCCGACGCCCTCGGCCTGGACCAGACCAAGACCCTCGCCGCCCTCGAAGCCGGCGCGGCGGGCTCCTTCATGCTTTCCAACCGCGGCCCGCGGATCCTGGAGGCCTACACGGAAAACGGCGCCGAGGTCCTCAGCCGCCTGGACATCTTCGTCAAGGACATGGGGATCGTCGGCAAGGCCACCCGCGCCGCCGGCCTCGCCGCCCCGGTGGCCGCCGCCGCGGAGCAGCTCTACCTCCTGGGCCAGGCCCAGGGCCTCGCCGCCGCGGATGACTCCGCCGTCATCAAGGTCATCGCGCCCACCAAGCGCACCGCCTAACCATCCACCACACCCCCGAACGACGGCGGTCCCCCCTTCCGCCGTCGCCGGGTCCCTCCCGCCCCTGATCCGCCACTTTCACCTCGCGGTTGAATCGTCGGACGACTTTCCTGTCAAAGGAGACACCCCTTTCATGACTCCCCTGCTCAATTCCCTGATGGTGCGCGCGGCCGACGCGCCCGTCATCAAGCCCGCCGTGGAGCTGGGAACTCCGCTGCTGCTGACCATCGCCGCCGCCGGCGTAGCCCTGCTCCTGCTCATGATCATCCGCTTCAAGATCCAGGCCTTCGTGGCGCTGCTGACCGTGAGCATCCTGGTGGCCGTGGCCGCGCAGATCCCGCTCAAGGACGTCTTCACCGTGGTGGCCAACGGGGTGGGGGGCACCATGGGCAAGGTGGCACTCCTGATCGCCCTCGGCGCCATACTGGGCCGGATGATCGAGGTCTCCGGCGGTGTGCAGTCCCTCGCGGCGCACTTCACCGCCAAGCTCGGCGCCCTGCGGGTGGCCGTGGCCCTCACCGCGGTGGGATTCCTCGTGGCCATCCCGGTGTTCTTCGAGGTGGGCATCATCGTGCTCGTGCCGATCGTCTACGCGTTCGCGAAGATCGCCAAGGTGCACCCGGTCAAGTTCGGCCTGCCCATGGCCGGGATCATGCTGTCCATTCACGTGGCTGTCCCGCCGCACCCGGGCATCGTGGCCGGTGCCGGGGTGTTCGGCGCCGACATCGGACTGATCACCCTCATCTCGCTGCTCATCTGCATCCCGCTCGGCTTCCTGTCCTACTGGGTTGCCAGCATCATGAACAGCAGGGACTACGAGCTGCTGCCCGCAGTCAAGGCCCAGGTGGACGAGTACGGTTCAGGGTCCCTGGTGCGCGTCGGCCACGACGGCCCAGGTGCCCTCGCCGTTGCCCCGCCGCGTCCGGCCCTGATCATCTTCCTCATCGCTGCCCCGATCGTGCAGATCCTGGTCGGCACGCTGGGCACCCTCACCATTCCCAAAGACAACGGCTGGTATGGCCTGGCCGCCTTCATCGGCAACCCGTTCTTCGCCCTGCTGGTGGCCGTGGCACTGTCCTTCTTCCTGTTGGCCGTGCGCCGCAACTGGTCACTGAAGGAAACCGGCGAGATTTTCGAAGGTGCCCTGCCTCCCATCGCGTCCATCCTCATGGTCGTCGCGGCCGGCGGTGTGTTCGGCGAGGTCCTGCGGACCTCCGGTATCGGTGCAGCCCTGTCCCAGACGCTGGACCAACTGGGCCTGCCGGTCATTGTTCTTGGCTTCATCATTTCCCTTGCCCTCCGCGCCGCCCAGGGCTCTGCCACTGTCGCGATCGTCACCACCACCGTTGCCGGCGGCGGCTACTCGCCGGCCCAGATCGCTGTGATCGTGATCGCCATCGGCTTCGGTGCCCTCGGCCTGTCCCACGTGACCGACGCCGGATTCTGGACCGTCGTGCGCTACTACGGCCTGACCGTCTCCGACGGCCTCCGGACCTGGACGGTGCTGACGACCATTCTCGGGCTGGCCGGCTTCGCCCTGACGTTCGTCGCCTGGATCCTGGTAGGAGGCTTGAGCGCCTGATGCGTACCCAACTCGACACCCTGGTCACCGGCGCCCTGCAGCACGGCTCGGCCGTCCCGGCGTTCACCTGCTACGACTTCACCACCGCGCTCGCCATGGTGGCGGCGGCCGAGGAATCCGGCCGGGGCGCCATCCTGCTGGTCGCGCCGAAGACCGCGGCCACCCCCAACGGGCTTCGGCTGGTTACCGCCCTCCGCGGACTGGCCGACGCAGCCGGCGTTCCGATTGCGGTGCAGCTCGATCACGCCGCCGACCCGCAGGTGATCACCGATGCCGTCAGCGCCGGAGCCGACTCGGTGCTGGTCGACGGGTCCTCGCTGCCCTACGAGGACAACATCGCACTGGTCCAGGGCGTCCGGGCAGCCTTGGCGGCGCAGGGGCGAGCCGACGTCGTGATTGAAGCCGAACTCGGCGGACTCGCCGGCGACGAGGACCGGGCCTTCGGGACCGACGTGGCCGAGGAACCCGCCGGCCTCACCGACTCCGCTCAGGTGGAGGACTTCGTGTCCCGCACCGGGGCACAGCTGCTCGCCGTGGCCGTGGGCAATGTCCATGGCAAGTACAAGGGGGAGCCCCGGCTGCGCTGGGACGTGCTGCAGGACATCGCCGTGCGGACCCGGATTCCGCTGGTCCTGCACGGGGCCTCGGGCCTTCCGGCCGAGGAACTGGTCAAGGCCGCGGCCATGAACGTGGGCAAGGTCAACTTCAACACCGAGCTGCGCACCGGCGTCCTGGCGGTCCTTGAGGAACAGACCACCGTCCACCGGGCCGACGGCGAGAACCTCCAGGCACTGCTGGGCGACTGGGATGCATCTGCCAAGGCGTTCGCCACTACCGCACTGGCCACGCTCTCCCGCTGAGGTAGCAGGCGGAACAGGAGGCCGGGATCGAACCATGATCCTGGCCTCCCTCGTTTTTGCCCTTTTGACGCCGTTGCCCCGCCGCCGTGACCGGCATGCTGGAGGCTGCTCACCCTCCTGACCATCGGCGCGGATCTGGGCCAAACTGCTCTGGCCGCCAGGGCCCCCAAGGCCGACAATGGACGCTACAGCCAGCCTTCCCAGGGGGCGCCATGGTTCCACAGCAGCGGTCAGCCGGCGGCCCGGCCCCGATGCCGGACCGCGACCCGGTGATCGACCTTGTCCGGTTCTTCTGCTTGGCGTTGGTGGTGGTCTCGCACACGATGATGGTCAGCCCCGTGCTGCACCCGGACGGCACGGTGACCACCGAGAACATCCTGGGCAACCAGCACTGGTTTGAGCCTGTGGTGTGGGTCCTCCAGATCATGCCGCTGTTCTTCGTGGCCGGCGGGATCACCGGCCTGCAGTCCTGGCGGCGGCTCCGCGCCAGGGGCGGCAACGCCTTCGATTTCATGCAGGGCCGGCTGCTGCGCCTGATCCGTCCGGCCGCAGTCCTGCTGGCCATCATGTTCATCGCCCTGTCGGCGGCCCGCCTGGCCGGGGTTGACCCGCAGGTCATCGAGCTGCTCACCAGCGGAGCCGGGATGCCGCTGTGGTTCCTGGCCGCGTACCTCGCCGCGCAACTCAACCTTCCCTGGCTGGCCGCCCTCCACACCCGCGCGCCGTGGCTGACCCTCGCCGGGCTCACCTCCCTGGTGGTAACGGTCGATTGCCTGCGGGGAGTGCTGCCGCCGCTGGCCTACCTGAACATGGTGTTCCTGTGGTGCGCCGTGCAGCAGCTCGGATTCATCCTGGCGGACGGCCCGCGGCTGCTGCCGGGCCGGCCGGCGCACGTTGGCATCATGGTCGCCAGCAACATGCTGCTGGGGCTGATAGTCCTGCTGGGGCTGTACTCCGGGAACATGCTGGTGAACCTCAACCCGCCCAACGTGACGCTGCTGCTCCTGGGCATCTCGCAGGCCGCCGCCCTCCAGCTCTTCCGGCCCCGGCTGTCCCGGATGGCGTCCCTGGCCGGGGTACGGCGGACCATGGCCGTGGCCGGCCGGCGGTCCATGACCGTTTATCTGTGGCACCTGCCCCTGCTGGCGGCGATGTCCGGGCTGCTGCTGCTGACCAATTTTCCCCAGCCGGCCGGGGGAAGCGCGGCCTGGTGGTGGGGGCGGCCCCTGGTGCTGTTGGGCGTCGTTGCGCTGTTGCTGCCGGTGCTGGCGCTGTTCGGCTGGCTGGAGGAGCGGCCGACGGCGTCCGGCCCGTCCCAGAGCCGGCCGGCGGCCGCCGTGCTGCTGGCCGCCGTCGCCGTTTTTGTCCCGGCAGTCGACGCGGCGCTCAACGGGCTCACGCTCGGGCTCCTCGGCGGGGGTGCCGCCTGCTTCGCGCTCGCCGTCGTGCTCCTGGGCCGGATTCCCGTTCGGCTCACAACGCCGCCTGACCGGCAGGGCGGATCTGAACCGCCATTGCCACACCCGCCATTAAGTGCCAATGTCGAACCATGACGGAGAACTCGGCAACCACGGAAGACACCTTCACCCCGGACGTCTCCACAGTCAGAAACGACGAGCTGCACCGCTACGAACTCCGTGTCGGCGGCAAGCTGGCCGTCCAGGTGCGCTTCATCGACAGGCCCGGCCATATCGACTTCATCCACACGGATACCGCAGAGCAGTTCCAGGGCCAGGGGCTCGCCAAGGTGCTGGCGCACTTCGCCCTTGATGACGTGGTGGCATCCGGCAAGAGGATCATCCCGAATTGCCCGTTCATGTACCGCTACCTGCGCAAACATGAGTCATACCACCAGTACGTGGACTGGCCGGAACGGGTGCCTGAGGGGGCTTGAGCGCCTGTCCCGGCAGGCTGGACTGGCGCGGGCGCCGGGTCCGCTTGTGAGCCGGAGAACAACCTCGTAAAGTTTGAGCAGAGTTATGCAGTTGGCTCTTGGACAGGTCCCTTTTTGGAGAACCCCATGAACCACAAGCTGCGAGTGTTCGTTCGTATGGACGTCGATCCCGCCAATGTCACGCTCGAAATTACCGGCTGCGTTACCCCGTCGGATTCGGATGCCCTCATGCACATCGTGCGTCGGGCCTCCCGGCTCGCCGCGGGGGCCGACGTGGTCATCGACCTGCACGGCACGTCCCACCTGGACCCGGAACTGTTGCTGGACCTTCGTCGGCTCGCGGAGGCCGGACACCTGCCGGGACCGGCGCTATCCCCGGACGCCGGGCCCTCCGGAGCGGTGGTGCCGCTCCGCCTGATCCTCGACGAGCCAGCCGAGCTGCCTATCTGCCTCCTGCACGTCGGTTCCGACGCCGTGGTCCTCGCCGGACTCGACACCGGCCTCGCGACAAGACCTGACGCCGGATTCGAGACCGTGCTGGACACCGGAATCGGCCCCGGACTCCGGGTCGGCCTGGACGCCGAGCTGGGGGCAGCACACGTTCCGCTGGCCACGGAAACCGGCAGCGCCACTGACTTTGGCAGCATGGACGGGCTGGCGCTTTCGGAGTACTTCGAGGACACCCTTGATCCTGTGGCCACGGTCCGGGCCCTGTCCGACACCGCGTTGTGCCGGCTCGCAGACGCCCTGTATCGCCACCTCGACACGAGCACCCCTTTGTACGGGGCCCACACCTGGTACGAGCTCGCGGCCGAAGAGCTTCAGAACCGCCACCTGGCGGACGGTGACGACCAGGCGGACGGCGACGGTCTGGCGGACGGGGACGACCAGGCGGGCGGCGACGGCGACGGTCTGGCGGACGGGGAGGAACTGGCGCCGGACACGGCCTTGGCCTGAGCCGCTGCACCGTTAGGCTGTGGCTATGAACCCACAAACAGCGTCCACGCCGGGCACCACCGCTCTCATTACGGGCGCGACGGCAGGCCTCGGCGCCGAGTTCGCCCGCCAGCTCGCCGAAGATGGCCACCGCGTGGTGCTCGTAGCCCGCGACGCCGGCCGCCTCGCGGCCACGGCGGCGGAGCTGGAGAACAGCTACGGGGCTGCGGCAGAGACAATTGCCGCGGACCTGACCGACGACGCCGGGATTGCCGCTGTCGTCGCGCGCCTCACCGATCCCTTACGGCCGGTTGAGATCCTGGTCAACAATGCGGGAATCGGCTTGCTGCGGTCCTTCGAGGACAACGACATTGCCGAGGAGAAGAAGCACCTGAAACTCCATGTCGAAACAGCCATGGAACTGAGCCACGCCGCCCTGCAGGGCATGCTGGCGCGCCAGTCCGGCAGGATCATCAACGTCGCCAGCGTGGCCGCCTTCCTGCCCCGCGGAACGTACTCCGCAGCGAAGGCCTGGCTGCTGAGCTTTTCTCGTTCGGCCAACATGGCCTACGCGGCCCGCGGGGTGAAGGTCACCGCCGTGTGCCCCGGATTCACCCACACCGAGTTCCACGACCGGATGGGGATGGACAAGACGGTGACGCCGCGCTGGATGTGGCTCGAAGCCCGGCAGGTGGTCAGCGAGGGTCTGGCGGACAACGCCAAGGGCAAGGCCGTCTCGATCCCCAGCAAGCGCTACAAGGTCCTGACATCGGTTTCGCGGGTGCTGCCGCCGCGGCTCGTTGCCGGGCCGCCGCGGCGCGCCAAGTAGCCGCCGGGTACATCAGGAAACGGCCACACGCCGTCGCCGGATCAGCACGACCGCCAGGATCCCGACGGCGGCGCCCACCCCGGTCTCGACGGCCCGTTCGGCGATGAGGACGCCGGGATCGGCCGGCGCCGCCAGTTGTCCGATCAACAGGATCACCGGGGTGAAGGAAACCATGGCGAGGCCGTAGTGCCGGGCCATGAACAGCTCGGTGCTGAACTGCAGGGCGATCACCAGGCACGCCAGGACCGCGGCCCCATGGCCGGGGAAGGCCAGCAGCGGCGACCCCGGCCACGGGAACAGGATGGCCGCAACCACCACCAGGCCCAGAAGCGTGCCGACAATTCGGTGGACACCGCGGTATACGCTGCTGGGCAGATCCGCGCCGGAAAGCGGCACCGCCGCCGCGGCCATGGCCCAATGCGGGCGGCCGCTGCCACTGAGGACTCCCAGCGTGCCGGCGGCGCCGACGGCGCTCACGTAGCGGCCGGCATGCAGCCACGCCGCCCTGCGACCTGCACCGCGCAACGACTCGACGTCCCGCCGCCGACCTCGCTGCCAGGTGCGGCCCCGGAACCAGCCGCCAAAGCCGATCACAATCGAGAACCCGGCCGATCCCGCGGCGATAAGGACGGCGGTGTGCCACGGCACTGCGGCGGGAACAGACGCGCACGCGCCCAGGGCCAGGATCCCGAAGAACGGCCCGGCGGGTTTCAGGGCCGTCCTGTCCGTGAACAGCGACGCCACGCCGGCAAACGCTGCCTCCACGACCACCAGGGCCCACGAATGAATGTGATGGACAGAGAGGAAGACGCCGATTCCCACCCCGGCGAGCAGGAGGATGGCCGCTTGGCCTTGATGCCGGAGCCGGAGCTGATGAGGCTCGGTGCGGCCGTACATGCCCGTCAGCGCGCCGAAAACAGCGTAGCCGATCAGCTCCGGGCGCCCGGCTGCCAACAGCGCCAGGGACGGAACGGCCACGCTGATCGCCACCCGCCAAGCCGACACGTGGTCCTTGTTGGCCGGGGCAAAGCTGTGCAGCGAACGGATGTGGTGCAGCAGGGACATCACAACTGCCTCTCTCCGGATTAGTTGTTTCCGGGTGCCCGGGCTCCCCAGGGTTCCTTGGGACTGAAAGCGTCTGGACACGCCTAAGGCCTGTTCCGGATGCTTCCCAACGGGTAAGCATACGGAACAGGCCTCAAAGGGCGGGGCTGTCAGCTACGTAGCCTGGACTACTGCTGCCGGGTCCGGTCGGACCGGGCAGTCTCAGGCTGGGGTCGGGAGTTTCCCGGCTTCCCCGCGCCCTGCGGTGGAATCGGCCTGGGCGACCATCGGCATGTCCATGTGCTCAAGGTCGATCAGCGGGTTCTCGTCCTGCGTCGCGACCAGTTCGCGGGCCTCAGCCTGGGTGTCCACGCTCGGCATGGAGCCGGGCAGCGGCATCTGGGCCGATTCCTTGAGGAAGTAGATCGCGACTGCGCCGATCGCCGAGGTGGCCATCAGGTAGTAGGCCGGCATCATGTCGTTGCCGGTGGCGGTGATCAGGGCGGCAACGATGAACGGCGTGGTGCCGCCGAAGATGGCCACCGAGAAGTTGTACGCGATGCCCATGGCGCCGTAGCGGCTTGCCGTCGGGAACTGGGCCGGCAGGGCCGAAGCCAGGTTGGCCACGTAGAACGTCACCGGGAAAGCAATCAGTGAAAGGCCGGCCAACGTGGACCAGATTTCGCCGATACCGATCAGCAGGAACGCCGGGGTGGCGAGGACCACTGTGCTGATGGCGCCGATCCACAGCACGGGGCGGCGGCCGATCCGGTCAGAGAGCTTGCCGGTCAGCGGGATGCAGAGGCTCATGATGACCAGCACGGGGATGGTCAGCAATGTGCCGTGGAGCTCGTCGTAGCCCTTGGACTCGGTCAGGTACGTCGGCATGTAGGAGGTCAGTGCGTAGCCGGCAGTGTTTGCTGCCGCTACCAGGACCATCGCGACGATGAGGGAGCGCCAGTAGGCCTTCACGATGCCCACCGGGCCCTTGGAGGCTGCGGTGTCCGAGGCCGTTGCGTCCTTGGCGAGGTTCTCCTGGGCATCCAGGGTTGCCTGGAACTGCGGCGATTCCTCGATCTTGCTCCGGAAGTACACGGCGATCAGGCCGAGCGGGCCGGCAAGGAGGAACGGGATGCGCCAGCCCCACTGCTCCATGGTGTCCTGGCCGAGGGTCAGCTGCAGCACCGAGACGAGGGCTGCACCAAGGGCGAAGCCGAGGTAGCTGCCCATGTCCAGGAAGCTGGCGAAGAATCCGCGGCGCTTGTCAGGGGCGTACTCGCTCACAAAGGTCGTGGCGCCGGCGTATTCACCACCGGTGGAGAAGCCCTGGATAACTTTGAACAGGACCAGCAGGACCGCGGCCCAGATGCCGATCTGTGCGTAACCGGGCAGGAGCCCGACGGCGAAGGTGCTGGCGGCCATGATCATGAGGGTCGCGGCAAGGACCTTCTGGCGGCCGATCTTGTCGCCAAGCCAGCCGAACACGACTCCGCCGAGGGGGCGGGCGATGAACGTGGCGGCGAAAGTTCCCAGCAGGAACAGGGTTTGGACGGACTTGTCCGCCTCCGGCAGGAACACCGGTCCCATGGTGGTGATCAGGTAGCCGAACACGCCGACGTCGTACCACTCCATGGTGTTACCCACGATGGTGCCGCCGAGTGCTTTCTTAAGCATCGGCTGGTCGACTACGTTGACGTCGGACTCGCGGAGTCGACGGCGGCGTAGCTTCGGTTTCTTCACACCCTTGGGCGCGCCTTGGTTGGTTCCGCTGGCGTTGATAACGCCTGCTGAAGAGTCGGTCATGCTTCGGTCTGTGGGCATTTGGGAAGCTCCTAGGGAGATCATTTGCTTGCGACTTGTAGCTGCCCCGCTCTGGGCAGGCTTTCAATTTTACGGGATTTCTCTGGAGTTTCCGAGTTTCGTGCCGTATCATCCCGAGTTTCGGCGGTATTTGGGCCCGATCGGCGAATTTCTTTTGCCCTGTTTCACCGCGCGGTTACTGGGAACCGGCGAGCCCTGCGGCGCCGAGGCCAAAGTTTTCCCCACCGGCCCGCGCAAACGCGGGATATTGGGTGGGAATCGGGCCGAAACGAGAGGCCCGCCACAGCCACTACAGACATCTCATCAGTGCGGTCCTACGATTGATGGACACTTCATTTCACAGCGGTTATTTCAGCGGAAAGGAAGATCAATGGCGGATCATCAGTTCGGAGAAGAAATCGAGCCCGAGGTCGCGAGCCACCTGGGGCAGTCCATGGCTGAAGCCCCCGGACCGGAGACACTGCACCATGCTCCCCCCGGGCCGGGCCAGGGACAGCAGTGGCCGGACGGAAGCGGCAAGCAGCGCCACCCCAAGGACCGCGATAGCGCCCGCGGGCGGCAAGGCCAGCAGATGGCCGCCGGAGCCATGCACCGGCAGAGCCGCCCGCAGATGCCCCACCACGACTAGCCCATCACAACCGGTCCTTTAACTAGGTGCCGCCAGGGTCCACCACGACGTCGGCTGGCGTCTTATCCAGGCGCCAGCCGCGCCACACCGGGTGCCGGAGTTTCCCGCTGCCGGTCCATTCACCGAAAGTGACCTCGCCCACCAGTTTTGCACTCACCCAGTTGGCGTCTGCGGCGTCAGCGTGCGGCACGTCCCGGAACGGGGAGGTCTTCCGTGGCAGGGCGTCCAGTTGTTGCCTGAGTTCCTTGAGTTCACGGGTGCTGAAGCCGCTGCCCACCCGGCCGACGTAACGCAGCTTGGCGCCGTCCGGAATCCCCAGCAGCAGCGAGCCCACGGATTCCCGGCGCCCGCCCTTTCCGGGCCGCCAGCCGCCCACCACCACTTCCTGGGTCCGTTCAACCTTGAGCTTGAGCCAGGACCGGCTGCGCTGGCCGACGTAGCGCCCGTCCGTGCGCTTGGCCATGACACCCTCCAGCCCCAGTTCGGCGACGCTCTCGAGGATGTGCTCGGCGTCGCCGTCGATCACGCCCGAGAGTTCCACCGGGCCGGCGGAAGGGCGGAAGAACTGCTCCAGCCCGCGGCGGCGCTCACTCAGCGGCAGGCGCCGCAGATCCTTGCCGGCGTCGAAGAGCAGATCAAACAGCATCAGCCGCACGGGCGTCGATGCCCGCGCTTTGCTGACGTCCGCGGACTTGGTGAGTTTCATCCGGCCCTGCAGCAGGCCGAAGTCGGGCCGGCCGGAGCGCCCGACGGCAATGATCTCGCCGTCGGCGACGAAGTCCTGTTCCGGCCAGTGGGACCGGTCCGTTAGTTCGGGGTAGCTCAGGGACATGTCGATGCCGTTGCGGCTGATGAGCCGGATCCTGGTGGCATCGCCGATGACCAGGGCCCGCACCCCGTCCCACTTGAGCTCGATCTGCCAGTCCAGGTCCGGGAGGTCCGCCAGGGTCCCGGACGTGGCCAGCATCGGGCTGAACGCGGAGGCGTCGGGGGCTGGTTCGTGGCGTGTATCGGTTTCCGGTCCGCCGGCGACCTGGCCCTGGCCCTGGTCCTGGCTTTCGCTTTCGACTTGGCGGCCGCCGTCCTCGCTTCCGCTGCCGCCGACGTCGTCCTCGTCGTCTTCTGCGCCGGAGGGGCGCCGCCCGGCCGGGGAGTCTTTCGGGCCGGCCGGGTCCATCAGGTGGATGAGCCATTGGTCGTTGGCCTGGCCGGTGTGGATCAGGGCGAACCTGCGGGTCCCGCCAAGGCCGCCGCCCTCTGCCCCGGTCAGCGTGGCAATGACTTCCTTGCCGGCGATCCACTTTTCGCATTCGTAGTATCCGCTGTCCCAGATGCTGACGACCCCGGCGCCGTACTGGCCCTGGGGAATGTCACCTTCGAAGTCCGCGTAGTCCATCGGGTGGTCTTCGGTCTGGACCGCGAGATGGTTTTTTGCCTTGCTGGTCGGGACGCCCTTGGGCAGTGCCCAGGACACGAGCACGCCGTCGCGTTCGAGCCGGAAGTCGTAGTGCAGCCGCCTGGCGTGGTGCTCCTGGATGACGAACTTCTCCTGCCGTGTCCCGCCGCCGTCGCCGTCGGCGTGGTGCCGCTCCGCGGTGAAGGGCTCTGGCGTTCCTGCCCTGTCCCGTTTGGTCCGGTACTTTTCCAGCCGCGGGTCGGTGTCGCCGCCGTCGCCGGCCAGCTCGGGCGGCATTTCAGCCCGTCCGCTGGGGCTGCTGACCGCCGCGTGGGCTGCCTCGGCTCCGGCGTCGTGCCGGCCGCCGGAGACCAGAGCGAACGGATCCTTGCCGGCTGCGACGCGCTTCATCACCTCCTGGAAGTCCAAGTGGTGCAGTGAAGGGGCGCTGAGTTCGCGCCACGTGCGCGGTGCGGCCACTGTGGGCCGGAGCCGGCCGCGCAGCGAATACGGCACGATAGTGGTCTTGGCGGCGTTGTTCTGGCTCCAGTCCACCAGGACCTTGCCGGTACGCAGTGTCTTTTTCATGTCGCTGACGGCCAGATCCGGGTGGTCTGCTTCGAGCGAGCGGGCCAGTTCGCGGGCGAAGTCGGAAATCTGGTCCGAGCTCTGGGACCCGTCCAAAGGCGCGTAGAGGTGAATGCCCTTGCTGCCGCTCGTCACGGGCACCGGGTCCAGGCCCACATCCTGCAGGATGGTGCGGGCCAGCTTGGCCACCTCCACGCACTCCTCCAGCCCAGCGCCCTCGCCGGGGTCCAGGTCCAGCACCAGCCGGTCGGGCGGCAGCGCGTTGCCGTGGGAGTCCACCCCCCACTGAGGCACGTGGATCTCCAGGGCTGCGATCTGGGCCAGCCAGGTGAGCGTGGCGGGATCATTGACCAAGGGATATTGGATGGTCCGGTCCTTGTGCGTGATGGCGGCGCGGGGCACCCAGCCTGGCGTTGAATGGTCCAGGTTCTTCTGGAAAAACATTTCCCCGGGGGCGTCGGCGGTCCCGACGCCGTGGACCCAGCGCTTCCGCGTGGCCGGCCGGTTGCGGGCAGCGGGGATCAGCACCGGCGCGACGGCGGCGTAGTAGGCCAGGACGTCGGCCTTGGTGGTTCCCGTCTCCGGGTACATGATTTTTTCCAGGTTGGTGAGCACCAGTTCGCGTCCGTCCACCCGGACGCGTTCCTTACCGTTGGGCAAAACCCTTCACCTCCGCGCAACTGTGATGTTCACTTGATCCATGAGAGCCATCTGGAAAGGCGCAATAGCGTTCGGGCTGGTCAACGTGCCCGTCAAGGTCTACAGCGCCACTGAGGACCACGACATCAGTCTCCACCAAGTTCACAACGCCGACGGCGGCAGGATCCGCTACCAGCGCCGTTGCGAGGTCTGCAGTAAGGTCATCGACTACGAGGACATCGACAAGGCGTATGAGGACGATGGCCGCACGGTGGTCCTGACCCGCGACGAGCTGAAGTCCATCCCGGCGGAAAACAGCCACGAAATCGAAGTGGTCCAGTTCGTTCCGGTCGATCAGCTCGATCCCATGATGTTTGAAAAAAGCTATTACCTTGAACCCGACTCGAAGTCGCCCAAGGCCTATGTGCTGCTGCGGCGCGCCCTGGAGGACACGGACCGTGTGGCAATTGTGCAGTTCGCGCTCCGGGACAAGACCCGGCTTGGTGCGCTGAGGATTCGCGACGACGTCCTGGTGCTGCAGTCGCTGCTGTGGGCCGACGAAGTCCGCGAGGCCAGCTTTCCCGCACTCGAGACCTCCATCCGGATCTCCGCGCAGGAACGCGAAATGTCCGCCGCCCTGGTTGATTCGATGGCCTCCGATTTTGTGCCGGACCAGTTCACGGACGAATACCAGGAGCAACTGCGCCAGCTGATCGAGGCGAAGCTGGACAAGGGGGAGTCGCTGGACACGGAGGAGACCTTCGGTGCCCCGGCCGAGGCGGGCGAGGGCGAAGTTATCGACCTGATGGAAGCCCTCAAGCGCAGCATCGAGAAAAAGCGCGGCGGCGGGGGAGGGGCCGCGGAAGCTCCCGCCGAGGCCTCCGCATCCGCCGGCAAGGCTGCCCCGAAGGCGTCCGCCAAGACGACGGCGGCCAAGTCCACCGCCAGCAAGTCCACGGCAAGCAAGGCGGCGTCCACCAAGACCGCGGCGGCTTCCAAGGCCGGAGCTTCCAAAACCGCGGAGGCTCCCAAGACTGCGGCGGATTCCAAGGCGCCGGCCGCGAAGACTGCGGCTCGAAAGGGTGCCTGAGCCCGGCTGTCGTCTGGCGCCGTCGCCCACCCTGATCAGGAGTTTCGCAGGGCGGAAATGAGCTCGCTTTTCTTCTTGGCCGAGTAGCCCTTGAGGCCGATCTCCTTGGCCCGTTCCTTCAGCTGTGGCACCGTCCAGTCCTCGTAGTCACCGGCCTTGCCGCCCTTGCGGCCGACTGAGGAACGGCCCCGCTTGGCGGCGGCGTTGGAGATCCTGGCGGCTTTTTGCTTGGAGGCGCCGTCCTTTACCAGCTTCTCGTAGAGCTCGGGGTCCTTGATGCTGGGGCTTTCTGAGCCGCGGGGCTCGCCCTTCGTCGTTGGCATGGCTGCGAGGTCATCTCCTTCGGCCGGGAACCACTTGGGCGGCGGCGCGCGGACGGTGCCGCCGGGGATTCCAAACTAGCCGCGCCGCAGGGCGGTGACAAGCACTTACTAAGGTCACTGACAAAAAGCGGTCACTGACGGTCCGCCGCCAGAGCAACGCGGGGTCACTTAGCGCCCATGTTCCCCAACGGAATGGGCCGTAAGTGACCCCGCGTTGCCATTGAACTAGGGGGTGGAAAACGCGAAGGCCCGGCCGGCCCCTAACTCGGGGGCGGCCGGGCCTTCTGGTGCTGCCGGTGTTCCGGCGCGGGGCCGGAAGGTGAGGCTATTCGGCGTCGTGATCCGTCTCAAGGATCTGCACGAGGCGGTCCAGTGCCGCGTCGGCGCCTTCACCCTCGGCACGCAACACCACAACCTCGCCGTGGGAGGCGCCCAGGCTCATCAGCGACAGGATGCTGGCGGCGTCCATGGCCTCGTCCTCCGGCTCGCCCAGGCGGGCAATCGTGATCTCGAGGTTGTCGAACTCGCCTGCAGCCTCGGCGAAGATGGCGGCCGGACGGGCATGCAGCCCAACGCGGCTGGCAATGGTGGCGTTACGTTCGGTCATTTCTGCTCCTTGAAGTCAGCTTGGGTATTCATCAGCTGTGAGTATCTGCTTGGAAAATCGTGCACTGGTTCAGGCGGCTACGGGAACCGTTTCCACCGTACCAACCGGCTTCTTGACTGCCCAGCGCTTGAGCGCAATCACGGCGAAGGCACTTACGACCGTACCGGCCGCAATCGCGACGACGAACATCAAGAAGGGATCGATCGCGAAGAAGACGAAGATTCCGCCGTGCGGGGCCTTCGACCCCACGCCTGCCGCCATCGAGATGGCACCGGTTACGGCGCCGCCGAGCATGCTGGCGGGGATGACGCGCAGCGGGTCCGCGGCCGCGAAGGGGATGGCGCCTTCGGTGATGAAGGAGGCTCCCAGCAGCCATGCGGCCTTGCCGTTTTCCTGTTCCGCCAGGCTGAAGAGCTTCTTGTTCAGCACGGTCGCAGCCAGCGCCATGGCCAGCGGCGGGACCATGCCGGCGGCCATGACGGCCGCCATGATCTGCCACGGAGCCTGGTTGGTGATGGAGGCGGCGCTCAGGCCAGCGACGGCGAAGGAGTAGGCAACCTTGTTGACCGGACCGCCGAGATCGAAGCACATCATCAGGCCCAGGATGATGCCAAGTGCGACGGCGCTGGCACCGGTAAGGCCGGACAAGAATTCGTTGAGCCCGACGGTGACCCGGGCGATGTAGGCGCCCAGGAACACGAACAGCAGGCCGGAAGCCGCAAGCGACGCCACGAGCGGGATAATGACCACCGGCATCAGGCCGCGCAGCCAGCGGGCCACGTTGAGCTTGCCGATGGAATGCGCCACGTAGCCGGCGATCAGGCCGCCCACGATGCCGCCGAGGAAGCCTGCACCCATGAAGACGGCAACGGCGCCGGAAACGAAGCCCGGGGCGATGCCCGGCCGGTCAGCGATGGCGTAGGCGATGTAGCCGGCCAGCGCCGGCACAAGGAAGCCCAGGGACAGGGCGCCAATCTTGAACAGCACGGCACCGAGGTAGGCACCCAGCGGGCCCCACGCCAGTTCCGGGTACGCGGTGGGCAAGTTGAAGAGGCTGTTCTCCGCCAGGATCTTGTCCGCGAAAGCGGTGATGTCGTAGCCGCCCAACAGGAAGCCGAGGGCGATCAGCAGACCGCCGCCCGCCACGAACGGAATCATGTAGCTGACGCCGGTCAGGAGGGCCTTCTTCAGCTTTGTGCCAAGGTGCTCGCCCTTTTCCTCGGCCTCGTGTTCGGCCTGCTCCTCGGCGCCGAAGTGCGGCACGCGGCGGGCATGGGGGTTGTCTGCGGCGGCGAGTGCTTCCGCTACCATCTTGTCCGGCTCGTCGATGCCCCGCTTGACCGGCGCGTTGATCACCGGCATGCCGGCGAAGCGCTCCTTGCCGCGCACGTCTACGTCCACGGCGAAGATCACGGCATCCGCGGCGGCGATCACGGCGGGGTCAAGTGCCTTGGCTCCGGAGGACCCCTGGGTTTCCACCTGCAGGTCCACGCCGACCTCCTTGGCCGCTGCAACGAGCGAGTCGGCGGCCATGTAGGTGTGGGCAATGCCGGTGGGGCAGGCAGTAACGGCGACGAGGCGCTTGGGCCCCTTGGCCTTCGCTGCGCCCGCACCTTCACCGGCGCCGGCAGCGGCTGAGGCGGCGGCCGCGGAAGCTGCGCCGGTCGCCTCGGCCGGGGTATGGGCCGCCGGCTTGTCCGCCAGTGCGCCATCGACGAGCTCGACGATCTCCGCCTGGGAGGTCGCGGCGCGCAGGCTGGCCGTGAAGTCCTTCTTGATCAGCGACCGTGCCAGCTTCGAAAGCAGCTTCAAGTGGTCCTGGTCCGCGCCCTCAGGAGCGGCGATGAAGAAGATGATGTCCGCAGGGCCGTCCTTGGCACCGAAGTCCACCGGCTGGGACAGCCGCGCCATCGCCAGGGTGGGCTCGGTGACCGCCGTCGAGCGGCAGTGCGGGATCGCGATGCCGCCAGGGACGCCCGTGGCGGTCTTGGATTCCCGGGCAAAGGCGTCGGCAAAGAGGCCTTCGGCCTCGGTGGCGCGTCCGGTGGCGGCAACTCTGCCTGCCAGATGCCGGATCACGTCCTCGGGCGAGTTGCCCAGATTCTGGTCGAGCTCGACCAGTTCGGTAGTAATGAGCTGTGTCACTGTCAATCCTTCCGGAGGGCCGTGATGGTTACGGCATCAGGGGTGGTTTGGTTGACTGCCGGGACAGTGGAGCCAGGCAGGGAAGCGGCGGCGGCACCATGGGCCACCGCCTGACGGAGGCAATCGACCGGGGCGGCGCCCTGGCTGGATGCGAGCAGGTATCCAGCCAGCGAGGAATCGCCGGCGCCGACAGTGCTGACCGCGGTGACCGGCGGATGCGTGGCCAGCCACGCGCCGTCGGCCGTCACAAGAACGGCACCCTTGGAACCGAGGGTGGCCAGTACGGCACCCACTCCGGAGCGCACGACGGCGGCGGCGGCCGCTGCTGCAGCCTCCGGGTCCGCTTCGAGCTCCTCGGCGGACTTGTTCGTGGCGAAACCGGCTGCGGCAGCCAGTTCCACCAGTTCCTCGGCGTTGGGTTTCAAGAGGTCCGGTTTTCCCGAGGTGTCGCCGGAGACCGCTGCGGCGAGGGGTTCGCCAGATGAATCGACGGCGACCCGAGGTGCGGCCTCGCCGTCGAACAGGGAACGCAGCCGCCGGGTGACGGTCGCGTAGAAGTCGGCTGGAACCCCTGGTGGGAGCGAGCCGGCCAGGACTACCCAGGCGGCGCCGCGGGCGTGGTCCAGCAGCAGGCTGATCAGGGCCTCCTGCTGATCCGCGCTCAGGACCGGTCCGGGTTCATTGATCTTGGTGGTGACGCCGCCGGGCTCGGTGAGGGCCACATTGCTGCGCAGCGGCTCGTCAATCGGGAGGGCCGCGAACGGAACGTCGGTCTCCCGCAGGCCTGCGAGGACAGGGTCGGCCTCGGCGCCGGGGAGGACGGCGACTGTCTTGAGCCCCGAGGCAACGAGGGCGCGGGAGACGTTGACTCCCTTGCCCCCCGATTCCTGGCGGACGGAAATGGCCCGCTGGACTTCTCCGCGGAGGAGGGGGCCGGGCAGCGCCACGGTGCGGTCCAGGCTGGGGTTGGCGGTAAGGGTGACAATCACGCGACCACCACCTCCACTCCGGCTTCCGCAAGGGCGTCCGCGAGTTCCCGGCTGGGTTGGGTGTCTGTGATCACGGTGTCCAGATCTTTCAACGAGGCGAACTGGACCAGCGTCTCCGCGTCCAGCTTGGAGGAATCAGCCAGCACCACAATGCGGCGCGCTGATTGGACGAAGGCAGCCTTGACCGCGGCTTCTTCAGGATCGGGTGTGCTCAGCCCGAAGGCTGCATGGATGCCGTTGGTGCCGATGAAGGCGATGTCCGGGCGGATCCGGCGGGCGGCCTCCACCGTGGACTGGCCGACGGCGGCCTGCGTCAGGCCGCGGACTTTGCCGCCGAGCAGGTGCAGGGCGATGCCGGGTTCGCCGGACAGCCTGGACGCGATGGGAAGGGAGTGCGTGATGACGACGAGTTCGGCGTCGGACCCAGGGCCGGGCAGGTTGCCGGCGGCGGCTGCTGCGGCGGCCCGGGCGGACAGGAGTTCGGCGAGGGCTTCTGTGGTGGAGCCAGCGTCGATCAGGATGCTGCCGGTGAGGCCCGGGGGCATGAGGGCAAGGGCGGCCTCGGCGATCCGGGTCTTCTCGGACTGGCGCTGGACAGTCCGTTCGAGAACGCTTTCCTCCGTGGTGCTGAAGCGGTCCGGGGAGACAGCGCCGCCGTGCACCCGGCGGACACTGCCGGCGGTTTCCAGCGCGGCGAGGTCCCTTCGGACGGTTTCGGTGGTGATGCTGAAGCGCTCGGCCAGGTCTGTGACACTGGCCCGGCCGCTGGCGTAGATGAGCCCCACGATCAGCTGCTGGCGTTCTTCGGCAAACACTTACCCTCCATTGCGTACTGCGACTGTCTTGGCTTCTGTTCTTTCCGGGCCTTTGAAATGCCGAACCCGATGTCGCCGCTTCGGTGACTCCCGTCACATGAAGTGGAATTGTTTGACTTTATCTTCGTTCATGTTGGTTTGTCAATGAAAAACCACATGAACGCAGAAAATGGGTAAGTTTCGGGGGGCATGTCCCTTGGTTGGGGTGGCTGCGGGCGGGTGCCGGGGGGACATGTCCAGTGGTGGGGCCGGGGGATGGGCGGGTCGGGGTTATGTCCATGGTCCGCTCCGGGGGCTGGGCATGTGCTCCGCGCGCGCGGAGGGGTCGGGCCGGGTGCCGGGGGGACATGTCCAGTGGTGGGGCCAGGGGATGGGCAGGTGGGGCTTATGTCCATGGTCTGCTCCGGGGGCTGGGCATGTGCTCCGCGTGGGGCGTGCGGCATAAGTGGCAGAAGCCGGGCCTGACCTCAAGGCCCGGCCCGGCTTCCGGGTCGTTGGATTCCACGCCGCGAAGGGGCCGTGGGCGGAGCTTAGAGGCTCGCGTCGCGGCTCTCATTGCGTGTGATGGTCTCGCCGGTGTTGGGGTCAACAACCGTGCGGCTTTCGCTGACCCGGCGCGAGCGGCCGCGTCCGGGGGAGGCGAGGACCAGGGAGGCGATGAGTCCAATAACGCCGACCGCCATCAGGATGTAACCGATCATGGCCTGGTTCACGTTGGGGATCAGCCCCGGGGCAACCGCCCAGGCAAGGATGGCGCCGATGGCAATGAGGAAGATTGCGGAACCGATTCTCATGACGTGCTCCTTGGTGTCCCGGGGGACGGATGGGTGATGCTAAGCATGCTGTCCAGCGTCACGCTACAACCCCGACCCTGCCGTTTCAATGAAATCCCCCTCGGTCCGGCCGGGATATTTCCGCACAGGTTCCGGCATCCGGCCCGTGCTCGGACGTCCGCCCCGGTTTCCCACGGGCGCGCCGCGGGTCCCAGAGTGGGTCTCCGATTCCGCGGCGGAGCCGACGGCCGGCGCAGGAGGCCGGCCCTGAGTGCAATGCCGCCGTGCCAGGAGTGCTGGCCGAGGAAGCGCCCGCTCTGGATAGGCTGAGCCCATGGAGACTGTCGTCTGGTCACGACCCGAACACGAGCGCGCTGGCACGCCGCTGCTTGTGATGCTGCACGGCTATGGCACGGACGAGTCCCGGATGTCCAAGCTGTTCAGTTCCCTGCCGCCGGAGTTCACTTGCGCCGCGCTGCGCGGCCCCAAGGACATCGGCGACCACCACGGCTGGTTCCTGCTGGACTACTTCCTCACCCACGACTTTGCCGACGTCATCGCCTCCACGAACGGTGTCTTCGCCTGGATCGAGTCCGTCAAGTCCCGGCACAGCAGCGTCAGCCTGTTCGGATTTTCGCAGGGCATGGCCATGGCCAGCACGCTTCTACGGCTCCGGCCGGACCAGTTCCGCGCGGTGGTCGGACTCTCGGGCTTTGTCCTGGACAACGAGCTCCTGACCATGAGTGAGTCCTTCACCTCCCGGCCGCCATTCTTTTGGGGCAGGGACAGGGCCGACGTCGTGATTAACGACGCCGCTGCCGAACACACCGAGGAGTGGCTGGACCGGAACACGCAGCTCACGGCCCGGACCTACCCCGGCATGGGCCATTCGATTTCGAAGGCCGAACTGGTGGACGTCAGCGCCTTCCTGCGGCACTACGTCCTGCGCTGACCAGATCCAGAGCGGCCGCCGGGCCTCCGCCGGGCGGCCACTGACCAGCCACTGACCAGATGCCGTCCGAACGCGCGGCCAAACACTCGCCCGACATGGGACCATCCACTTGCATGCCAAATTTGTAAGCGCTTACAATCGACCTCGGCCATGAACACCGGGCCCACTACTTCGGGGGGAGAAAGGGCTGAGCCCGTGCCGCAGGCCAAAACCCCGCGCGTGAGAATCCAGGACGTCGCCGCGCTCTCCGGGCTCTCCATCTGCACTGTCTCCCGTGCACTCCGGCAGCTTCCCAACGTCTCCGCGCAAGCCAAGGCAAGGGTCGGCGACGCGGCGGCCCAGCTGGGCTACAAGGCCTCGTCGGCAGCATCCAGGCTGGCCGGCGGCAACACCGGTTCCGTGGCCATCATCGCCCCGACTGCCACAGCATGGTTCTTTGCCCGCGCGGTGGAAGCGGCCGAGGAAGTTTTCGTGGACAGCGGCTACGACACCGTCCTGATCAGCCTCCGGGACCGGCCCAGCGTGCAGCAGAAGCTCTTCGGCGACCTCGCGGGCCTGGCCCAGCGCGTGGACGGCGTGCTGCTGCTCAACATCGGCCTCAGTAAGGCCGAATTGGCCGCCCTCGCCGCGTCGGGCCTCGCCGTGGCCAGCGTCGGGATGCACGGCGTGCCGTGGGACAACGTGGGCATTGACAACGCGGAGGCCGCCCGCGCCGCCACGAACCACCTGCTGGAACTGGGCCACCGGGACATCGCGATCCTCGCCGGCAGCGAAACCGGTGCACCCTCCCTCGTGACCGCCAGCGAGCGGCGGCGGGGCTTCGAAGAGGCCCTGGCCGGCCACGGCCTCGGGGTAGATCCGGGCCTCGTGATCGACGCTGGATCGAGCATCGAAGGCGGCCGGCTGGCCATGGCAGAGCTCGCGGAAAACCGCAAAATGCCGTCCGCGGTTTTCGCCGGTTGCGACGAGACAGCCTTCGGCGCGCTCATGGCACTACGGGAGCTCGGTTTGTCAGCGCCGGAAAACGTGTCCATCATAGGAATAGACGATCATCAGATGAGTTGGTTCCTGGGCCTGAGTACTATGGCCCAGCCTGTGGCCGACCAAGGCGCTCTCGCGGCCAACCTGCTGATTGAAAGACTTCATCGCTCGGGACTTCCCAATCCGCCGCTTGCCAGTCCGCCGTCGAACCATCTGCTGGACACCAAATTGGTAGAGCGCACCAGCACGCGCCGCCGCTGATCCGGGCGGCGACCCTACCGGAACGTCCCCAAACAGAGCAGCAAAGGCAGAGCCGCCGTCGCACCGGAACTGCCCTGAACTGACTGCCCTAAACCGCCGCTTTGAGCAAACCGTCTAGCTTGCCCGTTGTCTGAAAGGACCCTGACTCATGACTATAGTTCCCGACACCTCCGGCCTCGCCGGTGCACTCTCCGGCGCATCCGCCATCCTTTTTGACCTCGACGGCGTCCTGACGCCCACCGCGGTGGTGCACGAGCAGGCCTGGAAGCAGCTCTTCGACGGATTCCTGGCCTCGGTCCCTGATGCCGCGCCGTACCGTGAGAGCGACTACTTCGACCACATCGACGGCAAGCCGCGCTTCGACGGCGTCCGGGACTTTTTGGCCTCCCGCGGGATTGTGCTGCCCGAGGGCCCGGCGGACGACGAGCCCGCGCATGACACCGTCCATGGGCTGGGCAACCGCAAGAACAAGGTCTTCAACGACATCGTCGAGGCCGGCGGAGTCCAGCCCTACGAGGGCTCCGTCCGGCTGGTCGACGCCGCGCTGGCCCGCGGACTCAAGCTCGCCGTCGTCTCCTCCTCCCGCAACGCCCCGGCCGTGCTCAAAGCCGCCGGGCTCTCCGATTACTTCCCCGTTGTGGTCGATGGTGTCGTCGCAGTCGCCGAGGGGCTGCCCGGCAAGCCCAGCCCGGCCACCTACGAATACGCCGCCCGGCTCCTGGATCTGCCGAGCCAGGACTGCGTTGTGGTGGAGGACGCCGTCTCCGGCGTCCAGGCCGGCAGCGCGGGAGACTTCCGCTCGGTGATCGGCGTCGACCGCGGCGCCGGCCGGCAGACCCTCCTCGACGCCGGGGCCACGGTAGTGGTCAACGACCTCGCCGAACTGCTCTAACCCAGCGCCGGCTTCCGCCGCCATAAGCTCAGCCCCTGCGGCTGCCAGCTCCCACCGCCTAGCTCACTGCCTACTCCCGCCGAAAGAACCCCTAAACCATGGCCCTCATCACCTCGGACCGCGCCCGGTTCCCCAACGATCCCTGGCAGCTGGTCGAGACCGTCCACCTGCCCGGCAACGCCGGCACCTTGGAGACCCTGTTCAGCCTCGGCAACGGGCACCTGGGCATCCGCGGCGCGCACTGGGGCGCCGCTGACGCCGAACTTCCCGGCAGCTTCATCAACGGCTTCCACGAGACCTGGGACATCAAGCACGCGGAAAACGCCTACGGCTTCGCGCGCACCGGGCAGCGGATCCTCTACGTCCCGGACGCCAACAACTTCACCGTCATCATCGACGGCGAGCCGTTGAGCCTGGACGAGTCGACGGTGCTGGACTACCGCCGCTCGGTGGACTTCGCCACCGGTATCTACGAGTGCCGGATCACCTGGCAGTGCCGCTCCGGCGCGACCGTGACCACCACCGAACGCCGCGCCGTCGGCTACGAATCCCGCGGGGCGCTGGGCATCAGCCTCGAAGTGGCGGCCGACCGGGATATCTCCGCGGACGTCACGTCCTCGGTTATCAACCGCCAGGACCAGCCGGTGGACGATCACTCCGCCCATGACCCGCGCCGTGCCGGCCGTCACGCCGGACGCGTGCTGCTTCCGTTGCGTCTCGAAGGCGGCGACGGCTCCCTGCGCCTCGCGTGGGAAGCTGCGGAATCCGAGCAGCGACTCGGAATGGCCGTGGACCACTGGACCTCGGCCGGGGTCCAGCCCTTCGATACCCTGGTGGACCAGGACGACAGCAGCGTCCGCTACGTGCTCGCCGTCAGCGCGGACGCACCGTTCGTGCTGGAGAAGAGCGTCAGCTACGCCGTGGGCCAGGCCTCGGCGGACTTGGCCGACGACGCCGAAGCGGCCTTGTTGCCGGTCAGCGAGGTCTTTGCCCAGAGCGAGGCCCACTACCGCGCCTACTGGAGCACCAGCGACATCGTGGTGGCAGGGCAGACCGAGCTCCAGCAGGGCGTCCGGTGGAACCTCTTCCAGCTCGCACAGGCCACCGCCTGCGCCGACGTGGCCGGCATCCCGGCCAAGGGCGTGTCCGGCTCCGGCTACGACGGCCACTACTTCTGGGACCAGGAAGTGTACTTGCTGCCCTACCTGACCTACACGAACCCGGGCAACGCCCGCCAGGTCCTGGAATTCCGCCACAACCTCCTGCCCGAGGCGAAGATCCGCGCCAAGGAGCTCAGCGTGGACGGCGCCCTCTTCCCCTGGCGCACCATCAACGGACTCGAGGCCAGCGCCTACTACGCGGCCGGCACCGCGCAATTCCACATCGCCGCCGCGATCGCGTTCGCGACCAACCGGTACATCTGGGCCAGCGGGGACACCGAGTTCCAGGACACCCTGGGCTCCGAGTTGCTGATCGAAACCGCCCGGATGTGGGTCTCGCTGGGCTTCTTCGGCAAGGACGGGCTCTTCCACATCCACGGCGTCACCGGCCCCGACGAGTACACCGCCGTCGTCAACGACAACCTGTACACAAACGTCATGGCGCGCTTCAACCTGCGCACCGCCGCGGCCCTGGATCACCCGGAGATCGACGACGCCGAACGCGAGCTTTGGGAGCAGGCCGCCAACCGCATGCAGTTGCCCTACGACGAAGACCTCCAGGTCCACTCCCAGGACAACGACTTCATGGCCTTGGAGCCGTGGGACTGGACCACGCCCCGGTCCAAGTACCCGCTGCTGCTGCACTTCCACCCGCTGGTGATCTACCGGCACCAGGTCCTGAAGCAGGCCGACACCGTGCTGGCCATGTTCCTGCAGTGGCAGGACTTCACCGCCGAGGAAAAGCGCCGCGCGTTCGACTTCTACGATCCCATCACCACCGGCGACTCCACGCTGTCCGCCTGTGTCCAGGGGATCATGGCGGCCGAGGTCGGCTACGGGAAGGCTGCGCTGGACCACTTCACGCACGCCCTGTTCATCGACCTCGACGACACCCACGGCAACACGATCGACGGCGTCCACATCGCCTCCACCGGCGGGGTGTGGAGCTCGTTGGTCAGCGGCTTCGCCGGTCTGCGGGACCAGGGCGCGGTGCCGTACTTCGATCCGCGGCTGCCTGCCGAATGGGACGGACTTGAGTTCCACCTGAAAATCCAGGGCAGGCTCCTGCACGTCGTGCTGGAACAGGATTCGATCAGCCTGACGGTCCGTGAAGGCGCCCCGTTGGAGATCGACGTGCGCGGGGAACTGCTCACCGTCGACGGCGGCCCGGTCCGGGTCCCGCTGGCGCCCGTCACGGCCCCTGAGCCGACCATCTTCCCCAGCGGCCTTCCGACGTCGTCGATCCCGGTGGTGCGCGCCGCAGTCTGAGGCACCGCCAAAGCAACGCGGGTCATTTAGCGCCCATGATCCCCCGGACATGGGCGCTAAATGACCCCGCGTTACTTCTGGCCGGGCTCCCCTGATCCGAGGGCTTCGGCAGGGTCTTCGGCGCCGCCGGCGTGTTCTGCTCCGCTGGCCTCTTCCGCGCCGCTGGACACTTCAGCGCTGCGGACGAGCGGGTTGGCCAGCTCATCGGACGGCATCCGCGCCACCACCATCGCGACGACGGCCATCACCGGACACACGGTCCCCGCGACGAGGAAGATCAGCCACAGCGGCAGCACCTCGGCGGCCGGTCCGGCCAGTGCCATGGAGACCGGCATGAGCGCCAGCGACACGAAGAAATCCAGGCTGGAGACGCGGCCCAGCAGATGCGGCGGCACGCGGCGCTGGAGCAGGGTTCCCCAGATCACCATGCCCACGCTGCCGGTGGCGCCGAAGATGAACAGTACTGCTGCCAGGGCCCAGAAGCTGTCCATAATTCCGATGGCGGCGATCGGCAGGCTGCCCGCTCCCCAAGACACCATCATGACGGTGAGGTAGCGGCGCGGAAGGGGAAAAGAGGCCGTTGCCAGCGAGGCTGCGGCGCCGCCGACGCCCATGATGGCGAGCAGGAAGCCGAACATGCGCGCGTCCCCACCGAGCTGGTCCCGGACCACGAACGGGACCAGGACCTCGATTGGGCCGATCAGGAACAGCACTGAAATGCAGGCCCAGAGCAGGGTCCACAGCAGCCAGGGCGTGCGCACGGTATAGCTGACGCCCTCGCGGAGGTCATGGCGCAAGGACGCCTTCGCCCGCCTCTGGCCGCCGGCGCTGCCCGCAGCGCTCGGCGCCCCCGCCGCGGGCTGGCGGTGGAGGAAGTTCAGGATGGAGAAAGCCAGCAGGTGGCAGGCCGCCACGCCGGTGACTGCGTACGAGGGGGACATGGCCGCCACCAGGACGCCCGCGACGGCAGGCCCGGCCGCCTGCTGCAGGATTGGCCGCATGGTTCCCTCCACGCCGTTGGCCGCCAGCAGGTCCTCGGGCGGCAGGATTCGCGGCAGAATGGCGGAATAGGCGGGGAAGAAGAACGCAGCCCCGACGCCGAGCACGAAGGCCCCCAGCGCCAGATGCCAGAGCTGCAGCAAGCCCGCCAGGGCCAGTGCGCTGATGCTGGCGATGACGGCGAGGTTGGCGCCCTCGACCGCGATGATCAGCAGCCGTTGGGGAACGCGGTCCGCGGCGATGCCGCCGGCCAGCAGAAACGCCACAAGCCCAACGCTGCCCGCCGCAGCCACCAGCGAGAGCTCCAGTGGACCGCCGCCCAGGTAGATGACCTCGTAGACCATCGCAACGGCCCACATTCCCGAACCGAAGATGGAGATGGCCAGCGCCGTGATCAGCACCCGGTACTCCCGGTGCGCGAAGGGGCGGAGGGCTCGCAGGGCGGGCATGGGCCCAGTCTAATAGCCGGCCACGCGGCCGGCTGGCGCCCGCCGCGGTCCAGCGGGACCCCGGCTTGCCGGGCCGTGCCCTAATGTTAAGTGAACTTACTTTTCTGGTTCCGATGAGAGGCGATCATGGCCAAGCGCAGCAACCCGGCAATTAAGGTTGCCCAGCAGACAGCCCACAGTGCGATGTTCGACGCCGCCGGCAACCCCCGGCCAGGCCTCCACAAGGTGCTCCTGCGGGCCGTTGAAGTCCAGCGGCCGCTGGTGCTGGCCAATATCCGCAGGCTCCAGCGCAAGCACCCGCACGCCACGGCAGCTCAGCTCGCCGCCATCATGGAGCGCGACTACCTGCTGGCCGTCACCGGCGGCGGGGCGCTGGTGGGCGGGGCAGCCGTGATTCCGGGCGTTGGAACGGCGGCCGCCCTCGGTCTTTCGGCCGCCGCGGCCGTCGGGTTCCTCGAAGCCACCGCATTGTTCTCCACAGCGCTGGCCGAACTGCATGGCGTGCGGATGGTGGACCCGGACAGGGCCAGCACCCTGGTCATGGCGATCATGTTGGGCGAGGAAGGCACCGAACTGTTGAGCTCGTTGAGCGGGCAGGCGGCAGGACGGGGCAGGGGACCCACCCAGGCCTGGACCACGGCCTTCACCCGCAGCGTCCCGCTCGCCGGCTTTGGCACAGTGCGGGCCAAGATCCAGACGATGTTCCTCCGCTCCCTGCTCAAGACCCAGGGATCGGCCCTGTTGGGCCGCGCCCTTCCCTTCGGCATCGGCGCCGTCGTGGGCGGCGTCGGCAACCGGCTGATGGGCCGCGCCGTCGTCGCCAATGCCAGGGAAGCGTTCGGTCCCATCCCGGACACGATCCCGGGGGAGCTGCAGGCCCTTGCCGAAACAACCGGCACGGCCGCGCTCTACGAGTCTGCGCCGGAGTCGGCCCTGGACGCGGCACCGGATGCGCCACAAAACAACGGCGCCCCGAAGACAACGAAGGACGGCGGCGCGTTTTGGATCTGAACGCTGACCTGGGGGAGGCCTACGGGACCTGGACCAGAGGTGACGATGCCGCGATGTTTCCGCTCATCACCAGCGCCAGCGTGGCCTGCGGGATGCACGCAGGGGACCCCGTGACAATGCTGGACACCTGCCGGGCGGCCTACGAGCTCGACGTCAACGTCGGCGCCCACCTTGGCTACCCCGATCTGGCTGGCTTCGGCCTGCGCTCGCTGGACATGACCTTTGATGACCTGTTCGGCGCGGTGCTGTACCAGCTCGGCGCGCTCGACGGCGTTGCCCATGCCGTGGGCGCCTCGGTGGACTACGTCAAGCTGCACGGGGCGCTCTACGACCGCACCGTGCGCGACGCCGAGCAGGCCTCCGCAGTCATTGCCGCCATCCAGGCCTACGATCCCGGACTGCCCGTCCTGGGCCTCCCCGGCTCGGCCTTGCTCGAAATCGCCCGGGACGCCGGGCACCCCGTCGTCGCCGAAGCCTTCCCGGACCGCGCCTACTCCCCTGACGGAAGGCTGGTGCCCCGCGCACAGGAAGGGGCGGTGCTGCTCGACGCCGGACAGGTCGCCGAGCGGGCGGTCAGGCTCGCCACGAAGGGCGAGGTGGAGGCGGTGGACGGCACAGTGCTCCGGATCGAGCCGCAGTCGCTTTGCCTGCACGGCGACACTCCCGGCTCCGTCAGCGTTGCCGCCGCCGTGCGGGCCGGGCTGGAGGCCGCCGGCGTGGAGCTCGAGAGTTTCGCCTGACCCGCGGGCCGGCACGTAACTAGCCGAACAGCATGCTGGCCACCGTGAAGATGGCCAGCCCGGCCAGGGCGCCCACCACGGTGCCGTTGATCCGGATGAACTGCAGGTCCCTGCCCACCTGCAGCTCGATCTTCTGCGACGTTTCCTCAGCATCCCAGCGGGCCACGGTGTCCGTGATGACGCCCGCGATGTCCGAGCGGTAGGTCTTCACGAGGTAGCCCGCCGCGTCGCCGATCCACGCGTTCACCTTGCCGGCGAGATCGGGATCGACCAGCAGCCGGGTGCCGAAGTCATGCACGGCGGCCTTGAATTTGACGGTCAGTTCGCTGTGCGGGTCATCGACGGCGGAGAGCAGGGCCGTCTTGATGGTGTCCCAGGTGCGGGATGCGAGCTCGCGGATCTCAGGGTCGCCGAGCACCTGCGCCTTGATGCCCTCGGCACGGGCGATCATGACAGGGTCGTGCTGCAGGTCCTGCGCGAGTTCCTTGAGGTACTTGTCGATCGACTGGCGGACCTGGTGCTGCGGATTGGACTGCACGGCGCGGGTGAACTTCAGGATTTCCACATACACCTTGTCGCCCACGAGCCCGTCCACGAACGACGGCACCCACGTCGGGGAACGGTCGGTGACCAGTCTGTTGACCGTCTCCTGGTTGTCCCGCACCCAGTCCACGGTGCGGTCTACCAGCAGGTCCACCAGGGCGTGGTGGTGGCCGTCGTCGAAGATCCGCTCGGCGAGCCGGCCCACCGGCGGTCCCCACGGCGGAGTGAGCAGGTGCTTGCGGACCATGGACTCGATCACGGCCTGGACGTCGTCGTCGTTGAGGACCTTGAACGCGCCGCGGATGACGGCGGCACCCTCTTTGGCGACGCGGTCAGGGCCGCCGGGGCTGGAGAGCCAGGCGCCGGCTTTGCGCGCAATGTCAGCGGACGCGAGTTTTTCCTGGACCACCTGTTCGGAGAGGAAATTGGTCTCCACGAATTCGCCCAGCGAGGCGCCGATCTGGTCTTTGCGGCGCGGGATGATCGCCGTGTGCGGGATCTTGATTCCCATCGGGTACTTGAACAGGGCGGTAACGGCGAACCAGTCGGCGAGGGCCCCGACCATGCCGCCCTCGGCCGCCGCGCGGACGTATTCGAGCCCCGGATACTGCTTCTGCAGGGCGAACGCGACGACGAAGATCACGGCCATGACGATCAGGAGCGCGAGGGCCAGGAGTTTCATCCGGCGCAGCGCCGCAGCCTTCTCGGCGTCGCTGGACGCTGCGGAACGCTGCCCGGGAGGACCGTCCGGCCGGACGCCGCCCGGAGAGGCACCTGTCAGGGAAGTTGGCTCAGTATTGACCTGCATGTGCCCAGCCTAGTCCCGCCAAGGAAACGGGCCGTCCGCTAACGTGGCACCATGACGACAGACGAGTCCGCCGCCGCCCGTCCTCTGGTCTATGCCCACCGGGGCGCTAGCGGTGCCTTCGCCGAGCACACGCGGGCCGCGTACCTGCAGGCCATTGCGGACGGCGCCGACGGGGTGGAATGCGATGTCCACCTGACCCGGGACCGGCAAGTGGTGCTCCTGCACGATTCCACCCTGGACCGCACCTCGGACGGCACCGGGCAGGTCGCGGACCGGAAGTTGGAAGAGCTCCGGCGGCTGGACTTCTCCTCCTGGAAAGGAGCCCGGATCCCGGAAGCCTACGGCGCCAAGTCTGAGCAGTTCCTGACCTTGCCGGAACTGCTCGAGATCCTGCGGGCGGCGGGCCGCCCCATAGGCCTGGCGATTGAGTTCAAACACCCCAGCTCGTTCCATCTTGGACTGGAGGACCGGGTCCTCGACGTCCTCAGGGACACGGGGTGGAATCCGGTCACGTCGATGCTGGATAGCATCATGGTTTCCTTCATGAGCTTTAGCCCCGACGCCGTTAAGCACCTTCTTGAGTCCGTGCCGGCGGCGGCCGTCTGCCAACTCGTGGACGACGTCAATGTGGCGGAAATCAGAGAGGAGCTGCGCCTCGGTGCCCTGACCGGTGGGGCGCTGGCCAATGTGATGAAGGCCGCCCAGGCGGAGGGCGAGCGGATCCTGGCCGCCGGCGAAGCTGGCATGGCCGGCCCTGGCATCGGGTACGTCCGCGCGTTCCCCGGGACGGTTGAGCGCTGGATCGGCTCGGGCCGACGCGTCCGGGTGTGGACGGTCGATGCCGAGGACGACGTCGAGCGGTGCAGGGAGCTCGGGGTCCACGAGATCACCACGAACTGGCCCGCCCAGGTCCTGACCCAGCTAATGACGGACCGCCAGCCCCTCCGCTAACTGCCCGGCCGCGCGGCGGAACTGGGCGGATCCGATCGGAATTCGTTGGGACGGCAAGGCTCCCCGGCGGATTACGGCCGGCGTGCCCCCTGTGGTTGAGTGGTTGCATGCCAATTCGCTGGTCCGGCCGGGACCTCCAGACGCTGTCCGCGGCAGCGATGAGCGCGCTGCTGCTCGCCAGCGCCGCCAAGCACTTCCGCGAGCCCGAATTTTTCCACCGGGTGGTTCCCGACATCCTCTGCCGGGACGACTCCGGCCGGCAGCCGAACGGACCCATGGCCGTCCTGTCCCGTGAGGAATGGGTGGCAGCCAGCGGGCTGCTGGAAGCCGCCGCCGCCGTCGGGCTCCTGATCCCGGCCACCCGCAGGGCCGCCGCCGGATGCGTCACGGCGCTGTTCGCCGCGTTTCTTTCCGGCCATGTCGACGCCCTTCGGAAGGCCTACGGACCGGAGGGCACGCCGCGGCGGCGACGCGTGCATACCTTGCGGGTCCCACTCCAGGCGCCCCTCATCGCGTGGGCCTGGACTCTGACGCGGCAGAACCGGCGTCCGTGAAAATCCTGCAGTCGCCGGCAGTGCGGATCGGGTTGTCGATCAGCATCGCCACCGGTCTTTACGGCGTCTCCTTCGGCGCGCTTTCCGTCACCTCGGGCCTGGATTTCTGGCAGACCATGGCGCTGAGCCTGCTGCTCTTCAGCGGTGGCTCGCAGTTCGCCTTCATCGGCGTCGTGGCCGGCGGCGGGTCCGGCGTCGCCGCGATGGGCGCCGCGACCCTTCTGGGCATGCGCAACGGAATCTACGGCATGCAAATCAACGCCGTGTTGCAGCCGCGGGGGTGGCGCAGGTTTGCCGCTGCCCAGCTGACCATCGACGAGTCCACCGCTACCAGCACGGGGCAGACGGACCCGGACGAGCAGAAGCGCGGCTTCTGGACCGCCGGAATCGGTGTCTTCGTGCTGTGGAACCTGTTCACAGCCCTCGGCGCGATGGCCGGCGGGGCACTCGGGGATCCCAAACAGTGGGGGCTCGACGGCGCCGCAGTGGCGGCCTTCCTGGGCCTACTCTGGCCGCGGCTGAAAGGCAGGGAACCTGTGGCGATAGCGGTTGTCTGCGCGCTGGCCACCGTGCTGGCCGTGCCGTTCGTGCCCCCGGGAGTGCCCATTCTCGTCGCCGCCCTGGTCGCCGCCGGAATCGGCTGGTTCAGCCACGGCCGCAGCGACGAGGGCCTGGAACCGGACGTCGATCCCTACGCCGAGCAGCACGCGCAACACCACCACCGCCCTGCCGGCGACCACCGGGGCGACCGCAACGGAGACGACGCATGAACCTCTGGATCTGGCTGCTGCTCTCCTGCCTGCTCGCCTACGCGTGGAAGCTGCTCGGCTACCTGGTGCCGGCCAGCCTGCTCCGCAACCCCCGAATGTCCAGGATTGCCGGGACCATGACGATCGGGCTGCTGGCGTCCCTGACGGCGGTCAATGCCGTCGCCTCCGGCCAGTCGCTCGTCCTGGACGCGCGGCTGGGCGCATTGGCGGCCGCGGGCATCGCCTTGTGGTTCCGGGCGCCGTTTTTGGTGGTGGTGATCGCCGGCGCGGCTGCCGCCGCCGGGCTCCGGCTACTGGGCTGGGATTGACCCCCTGCGGACCCCTCCAGGGCTGCTCCGAGCGCCGACTGTGGGCGTGGCTGGAATGGTCTTTAGTCTCTACTTGACGTGCGGATCGCGTGGGAGCATTCGAACATGAGCGAACAGGACGGCCACCAGCCTGCCGCGGGGCAGGAGGCCGCGGAGCCAGAAGTCGCCGAGCAGGAGGCCGCGGAGCCAGAAGTCGCGGAGCGGGAAACCGCCGAGCAGGAAACCGCCGAGCCACGCAAGGTGCAGCGCTCCAAGCAGCAGCAGGAGCCGTTTGATTCCGGCGGGACTGAGTCCAGCAGGGAAATGCGTGAAGTGTCCCGTCGCCGTCGGGACGCCGAAGAGAAGTTGCAGCAGCACCTGCTCGAAGCTAAAGACAAGCCGGCGGAGGACTAGCGCGGCCTGGCTTGCACCGGCTAGCCGGAACGCTGGCTAGCCGGGAACGCTTTCTAGCCGAGAAGGGCGTCGAAGGCGGTGCCTGCCAGCGGGGCCTGAGGCGGCAACGCCCGGTTCGGCCGTTCCGTCCGGATGGCGTCCTCCACCAGCGCCACGGGCCGCCGCCACGCGTCGGAGCCCGGTTCCATCGTGTCCACGACGCCGATCAGCATGGCCAGCAGGCGGATCATGTCCGTCATGGAAATATCGCTGCGCAGGCTGCCCTGGCCCTGGCCCCGGCCCAGCAGCACGGCGATGGATTCAATCAGGCCGCCCGTAATGCCGGCCAGCAGCCCGCGCCGGCCCGCGACAGCACTTAGAAGGTTGGCCTCTTCGCTGGCAACATGCATCGTGGCATCGATGACCCGGAAGAGTCCGGCAGCGGCGTCCGGATCCGCTAGCGCCTGATCGATGGCCGGATCCACCTCCAGCCGGAGCTGCCGGTTCAGGGCAGCGAGCACCAGCTCTTCTTTGTCGGAGAAATTCCGGAAGAGGGTGGCAGGGCCCACCCCGGCGGTAACGGCAATGGTCTGCAGCGGCACCTCGGGGCCGTGCTCGCGGAAGCACTGCCGGGCAGCGGCGATGATTTTGTCCACGTTACGCGCAGCATCTGCGCGGAGCGGCCTGCGGTCTACTGCCCGGTTCATTTGCCTAGGTTAGCAACGCGAGGGGTGCACGAACCTGTTACCGGCGGGTAGTGATTAATGTGACGGTTTCTAAGGCACGCCCGGACGCTGCAAGGGCAAAATCGCGTGAAAGACTAGTGCCGGACGGCCTGTATCTTGCCCGCTGTCCGGACTGAGTGAAGGGAACCACCACATGCTGGTCGCATTCTCCGTAGCACCCTCCGGTGACCCCGCCAACGGCCAGGCGCCCGGCGACGCGTCGGTCCACGACGCCGTCGCCGCCGCGGTGCGGATCGTCCGGGAGTCCGGCCTGCCCAACCGGACGAGTTCCATGTTCACCGAGATCGAGGGGGAGTGGGACGAGGTCATGGACGTCGTCAAACGAGCCACGGATGCCGTGGGCGCCTACGGTTCCCGCGTTTCGCTGGTGCTCAAGGCGGACATCCGGCCCGGCTACAGCAACGAGCTGACCGGCAAGGTGGAGCGGCTTGAAAGCGCCATCGACGGGCAGGGCGACGGCGCTACCGGACCGCAGATTCCAATCCGGCCGGGTACCTAAGGCGGGGCGCAGGCCGAAACCCGGACGGAAACCGCAACCGGAGGCTACCGCCGGGCGCGGGCGGCTGGAACACTGGGGACATGATCGAGCATCAGTCCACCCCCGGCTGGGTCGCGGTCGAGGACTTCCTCTCCGACGCAGTGGTCCGCCCGGACAGTTCACTCAAACGCGCCGTAACCAGCGCTCTCGAGGCAGGCATGCCGCCCATCGAGGTGGCCCCCAACGCCGGCAAACTCCTGAAATTGCTGGTCCAGATCTCCGGTGCCCGCCGCGTCCTGGAGATCGGCACGCTGGCGGGCTTCAGCACCATCTGGATGGCCCAAGGGCTGCCCGACGACGGCCAGTTGGTCACCTGCGAGTACCTCCCGCTGCACGCCCGCGTTGCGCGCGCGAACGTTGACGACGCCGGCGTGGGCCACAAGGTAGACATCCGGGTCGGCGCGGCGCTGGACACGCTGCAGGAGCTGGAAGGCGAGGCGGGGCCGCCCTTCGACTTCGTGTTCATCGATGCCGACAAGGAAAACAACCCCCGCTACCTGGACTGGGCCATCCGGCTTGGCCGGCCCGGCACCACCATCGTGGTGGACAACGTCGTGTGGGAAGGCGCCGTGCTGGACGCATCGATGGACCCGATAAACGCCCCCGGAATCATCAGCGCTCTCCAGATGCTGGGAGATGACCCGCGGCTGGACGGCACCGTCATACAGACAGTGGGTTCGAAAGGCTGGGACGGCTTCGCCCTCGCGATCGTCAGCTAGGCGCACGAGATTGTTCCGCTCGGGCGCACGAGTTTGTCCGCTCGGGCGCGCGAGCGCCGGGGCCCGCTGCCTGATCGGGTGCGGCCGGCCAGCATCAAGTGCTAAGTATGCTTAGATTGCTTGTCGACGGCGCCAGCGATGGCGGCGCGGCCGCGGACGCGCAGGACTCCAGCCACATGGCCCGCCCACACGCCCGATCCGCTCAGCCAGAATCCGCCCAGCCCGAAGGAACACAGGCAGTCGAAATGAACGGGATCCCCACCTCCCTCCACCCCCTACCTGTCAGGATCAGCTCCACGGCCGCAGACCTGGACGCGATCAGCCCCCTGCTGTCTGATGCGAACGCCGCCGTCGGCGATGTCACGGCGCTGCTGGACCTGGCCAAGACGGCAGCGGCGACGGCGCCCAACCCCGGGGACGGCCGGACCGCGTTCCTGTGGGAGATCCTTGCCTCCGTGACCGCCGTCGACGTCGCTGCCGGACGCGTGCTGGAACCGCACCTGGACGCCGTGGCGATCCTCGCCCAGGCCGGAGCCAAGGCGGCCCGGGACGGCGAGGACTTCCCGGATCCCGACGGCGCCGAGTTCGAAGGGACCTGGGGGGTGTTTGCCGCCGAGGCGCCCGGCCTGCGGCTTGAGGCCAAAGAATCCGCCGGCGGCTGGATCCTCCAGGGGTCCAAGCCCTGGTGCTCGCTCGCCGCGCAGCTGGACCATGCCGTGCTGACGGCCCACCTGGAGACCGGTGGCCGGGCGGCGTTCGGCGTCGACCTCCACGCGCACGGTGTGAGCTTCGCGAATCCGGAGTGGACCAGCCGGGGGCTGCGCGAGATTCCCAGCGGTACCGTCCACTTCGAGGCCGTCCCCGCCGTGCCCCTCGGCGGCGCTGACTGGTACTACCAGCGCCCGGGCTTCGCCTGGGGTGGCATGGGCGTGGCCGCCTGCTGGCTGGGCGGCGCTGTCGCCGTGGCGCGCAGCTTCACCGCCTCCCTGCGGCAAGCCGCCGACGGC
The DNA here is from genome assembly GCF_056397785.1 of Arthrobacter sp. 05L421. NCBI lineage: Bacteria > Bacillati > Actinomycetota > Actinomycetes > Micrococcales > Micrococcaceae > Arthrobacter > Arthrobacter sp. 05L421. Next base: position 105,866 of record NZ_JBFTOC010000007.1, on the reverse strand, counting down.
GGACGCGAGCCGGATCAGATAGCACTGGCCCATCTCGGCGAGATTGACCGAACGCTGGCCGCCCTGACCGCCTACCTGGCCGGAACGGCCGCGAGGATCGACGCAGGGGAGCTCTCGGACCGCCGTGCGTGGCAGGAAGCCCTGCGGGTGCGGGGAAGCGTTGCCGCCGCCGTCGAACGCGTCCAGACCCTCGTGAGCCAAAATCTGGGGCCGGCCCCGCTCGCCTTCGACGAGCGCTACGGAAAACGGATGGCCGATCTCGCCCTGTACATCCGCCAGCACCACGCCATGCGCGACGACGCGCAACTGGGCACCCTGACGCTGACAGGAAGCAACCCATGGTGACCTTCACCCACAACGACGCCGGGACGTCCGAGGCCGCGTGGGCCGGCAGCCGTGCTGCCGCGCTGCCGGAACTGCCGCTGGATGACGCGGCGCTCGCCGGCCGGGCCTTCATTGTCCTGGCCGCGCACCCGGACGACGAATCACTCGGGGCCGGCGGACTGCTGGCCCGGCTGCACGCCGTCGGCGCCACGGTCCGCGTTCTGCTGTGCACGGCGGGGGAAGGATCGCACCCCGGCTCGCCAACCACGACGCCGGAACAGCTCGCCGCGGTCCGCTTGCAGGAGTTCGGCCACGCCCTGGAACTCCTTTGCGGGGGCGCGGGCGGGGCCGGTGACCTGGAGTGGCGGTGCCTTGGCCTCCCCGACGGACAACTCGCCGGGCACAGGGAGCTGATCCGTGCCGCGGCCCGCGAGGCGGTGGCGGCGTGCGGGCACGCCGCCGACAAGATCGTTCTCGTGGCGCCCTACAGGTCGGACGGACACACCGACCACGACGTCCTCGGGTCCGTTGCCGCCGAGCTCAGCACCGCGGCGGGCCACGCGCTGCTCGAATACCCCATCTGGTACTGGTTGTGGGCGGCGCCAGAGGAACCGGATGATCCCGCTGGGCCGGATGACCCGGCCGGCGCGGCATGGCGCGGCTGGTTCCGGCTGCCGCTGCGCCCGGCAGAGCTGGCTGCCAAGGCTGCCGCCATGGCAGCTCATACGTCCCAGGTGCAGCCACTCTCCGGGCTGCCGGGGGACGAGGTGCTCCTGCCTTCGGCTTTCCTGGCTCATTTTGAGCGGACCTGGGAGACCTTTGCCTGGCACCCGGCGGAGGGCCCGGCAGACGTCGGATCCGGCGTTGGATCCGACGCCCCGGCGAAAAATGTCCAGGCGAAAAATGCCCCGGCCGACGCCGGGTCCCCACGTCCCTACGCCGCGGGCGACGCGGAGCGCCTCTTCGATGCGGTCCACGCCCGGGACGAGGATCCCTGGAGTTACACCTCGAGCTGGTACGAGCAGCGCAAGCGTTCGCTGACGCTCGCCGCGCTGCCCGGCAGCAGCTACACGGCTGGACTGGAGATCGGCTGCTCGATCGGGACCCTGAGCGCGGAGCTCGCGCCCCGGTGCGGAACCTTCCTCGCCGTCGACGCCAGCGGCACGGCCCTGGACCGCGCCGCCCGGCGGCTCGCCCACCTGCCCGCGGCAACGACGCGCCACCTGACAGTCCCGAACGAGTGGCCGGACGGATCATTCGACCTGGTCGTGGTCTCAGAGGTGGGTTACTACCTCTCGCCGGCAGAGCTCACCGGACTGTTCGACAGGATTGAGGGCGCGCTCATGCCGGGCGGCACGCTCGCGCTGTGCCACTGGCGGCACCCCGTTTCCGGCTGGGAGCTCGACGGCGACGCGGTCCACGCCGCAGCCCGGCGGCGCCCGGGCTGGACCGGCAGCGGGATCTACCAGGAGCGCGACTTCATCCTCGAGGTGTTCCTTGCGCCGGACGCCCCATCTCAAACCGCAACCCTCACCGCGCCGGACACCGCACCTCCCACCGCGCCGGACCGCGGCACTCCCGGACGGACGAGGTGACCCGGATGGCGGCGTTGCCGCTCCCGCGTGGGCACCGGATCGAACGGGTCGCCGTCGTCATGCCCGCGCATGACGAAGAAGACCACCTTGGGCAGGCGCTGCTGGCCGTTCAGCGGTCCGCGGACGCCCTGCACCGGGTCCGGCCCGACGTCGACACCCGCGTGACGGTGGTGCTGGATAGCTGCACGGACGGCTCCGCCGCCATCACGGCTGGCTACGCCGCCACGGACCCGCGTATCAGCGCCCTGGAGGTCAGCTACCGCAGCGCCGGCGCCAGCCGAGCCGCGGGTGTCCGGGCCTCGGGCATCGGCGTGCCCCGGCAGCGGCCGCCCGGCCAGCGTTGGACGCCGCCGCCCTGGGCCCGCCAAACCTGGCTGGCCAACACCGACGCCGATTCCAGGGTGCCGGAGAACTGGCTGGTGCGCCAGCTTGAGTTCGCCGAAGCCGGGGCTGACGCTGTGCTGGGATCCGTGGAACCGGATCCCGCCGGGATGGACCCTGAACTGCTCCGGCGCTGGCGCGAACGACACCCCTTCACCGAGGACCATCCCCACATCTACGGCGCGAACTTCGGAGTCCGGGCTTCGGCCTATCTGGCGGCCGGCGGGTTCGCGCGGATCACGTCCGAAGAGGACCGGACGCTGGTGCACAGCCTCCGCAGCCGAGCCTTCACGGTCACGGCGACGGACAGCACCCGGGTCATGACTTCCGGCCGGACCCACGCCCGGGCACCGCACGGCTTTGGCACGTACCTGCGGAGCCTTGGCCACATGCTGCCGCCTGCCGGCTGAGGATTCATTGACGCCGGAACCGGCCCGCTCCACACTGAAAGAGTGATGGACGATGCGAAAGAATCCTCCAGCATTGATCAGGTTGTCGACCGCTTGGCTGCCAGGTTTCCGCACGTTCCGAGGATTCACATCGCGGGGATCGTCAGCGAGGAATTCGACGCCCTGAACGCCGGCCGGATCAGGACATACATACCCACACTGGTGGAACGCGGCGCCCGCGTGCGGCTGAAGAGCGAGTTCGGGATCAACGCTGCCGGCGACTAGTTAGTGCCGCTCGGCCGCCCCATCCGACGCGCCGCAGTGGCCCCGCCGCCCCCAGCCGCCGCGAGTTCGCCGGGAACCTGCCACATCGCCGGAACGTTCCGGCGAGCCCGCACGCTTCCGGCGATTTCGACGGCGGCGGCGGGGCCGGGCGGCGGCGGCGGGCGGCGGCGGTGCAGACCGCCTGGGCCCAAGGCCTACTCCATGTGCAGGACGGCCGCCCCGGTGATCCGGTCCTCGGCCAGGTCCCTGAGAGCCTGGTCCGCGGCCGAGAACGGATACGCCACCGTGGTGGGACGGAGCGGGATCTCGGCGGCGATCCGGAAAAACTCCTCCCCGTCGGCCCTGGTGTTGGCCGTGACGCTGCGTAGCTGGCGCTCTTGGAAGAGCTCGTCGGTGTAGTTCAAAGGCGGAATGTCGCTCAGGTGGATGCCCGCGATGGCGAGCGTCCCGCCACGGTCCAGGGCACGGAGCGCAACCGGCACCAGCCCGCCTGCGGGGGCAAAGAGGATCGCGGAATCAAGGGGATCCGGCGGCTGCTCCTCGGCCCCGCCGGCGAACGTCGCGCCCAGATCCAGGGCCAGTTTGCGCGCCTCCGTGGACCGGGTCATGACGTACACGCAGGCACCCCGGTACATGGCGATCTGGGCGGCCAGATGCGCGGAACCGCCGAAGCCATAGATGCCCAGCCGGCCGCCGATCGGCAGCTCCGCCCGGCTCAGGGCACGGTAGCCGATGATGCCTGCGCACAGCAGCGGCGCGGCCTCCTCGTCGCTGAACGCGTCCGGGATCCGGTAGGCGAAATTCTCCGCCACCGTGATGAGCTCGGCGTACCCGCCGTCGCGGTCCCAGCCTGTAAAAGTTGGGGTAAGGCATAGGTTTTCCTGGCCGCGCACACAGAACCGGCAGGCGCCGCAGGTGCCGCCCAGCCAGGGAACCCCTACCCGTTCGCCCAGGCCGAACCTGGCCGCCCCCGGGCCTTTCCCGATTACCTCACCCACCACCTCGTGGCCCGGGATGATCCCGGGGTTCTTCGGCGCGAGGTCGCCCTCGGCCAGGTGCAAGTCCGTGCGACACACACCGCAGACCCGCACCTTCAGCAGGACCTCTCCGCGTCCCGGCACAGGATCCGGGAAGTCGGCGGCCACGAGGGGCCCGCCGGACATGGGCCCCGGACGTCCAACGTTCCAGGCTCGCACCGCGGCCTCCTTTCTGCAGCTCCCGCAGGTCCGAATCGGTTACGTTCGCGGCGGCTAGCGGGTAACCAGCACGTTGCAGCGCGCCTTGTGCAGGACTGCGGAGACCGTGTTGCCGGGCCCAGCCGAGGGGTTGTGGGTCCCGAGCACCAGGACGTCGGCGTCGTCCGCGGCGTCAAGCAGTCCCCGGGCGGCATGGCCCTCGCGCAGGGCCCCGGAAACGTCCAGACCGGATGCCAGCCCGCGGGCCTCGGCGACGGCCTGGTCCAGGACTTCCTGGCCGTGGAGCCTTGCGTGGCGGCCGTGCTCCTCCCGTGCCCCGGCCCGGAGCGGATCCACGTGGACGAGCTGCAGCGGGGCTCCGAAGACTTCGGCCAGCCCGATGGCCTCGGCCACGGTGGCTGGGCTGCGGGGCGAGGCATCAACTCCCACCACGATGGGGTGGTGCGGGCGGCGCGGGCGCCGGATCACCATCACCGGACAGGGTGCCGAGCCAGCCAGCGCAATGCAGACCGAGCCGGCCACCTGGTCCAGGACGGCGCCAAGGCCACGGCTGCCGACCACCAGCAGCCGTGCGTCCCGGGCCGCTTCGCGCAGGACCGGTGCCGGGAGGCCGGCCTCCATGACGCCGTCGACGGCGGGCCCCGCGTGTTCCGGCGCATTTTCGGGATCGGCAGCATCGGCAACGGCACGCTGGACGCCGGACGGCGCCGCCCCGGCCGCTTCGAGGGCGGCGCGGGCCAGTTCGAGGCCTTCGGCGAGGATGGCTTCAGCGGAGTGCCGTAGCCCGCTGCCGGCCACGCCTTTGACGGGGCCCAGGTTCTTGGTGAAGACGGGCCACACCCAGGCGTGGACCACCCGGAGGCTCAGCCCTGCGGCGGCCGCGTAGCCGGCGGCCCAGCGAACGGCGATTTGGGCGGCCTCGGACCCGCCGTAACCGACCGCCACGATGCCGCCCTGCTGCCCTGCGGGTGCCGACATTTTTCCTCCCGGCTCGGCGGACGCACCCCTTCGCCCGGCAGTATGTGCAGCCCCAGTACAACCCTGCGGTCCCGGAATGGGTAGGGGCTTTGGTCCCGCGGACGGGCCGCGGACGGCTTACGGACGGCCTGTCGCCGGCGGTGCGGGGCATTCGATCCGGCGAACCGGAGCCGGGGGCACCTCTGCCGGTGAACTAGGGTTGAAAGATGCACAATGCAGGGGATAGCTGATGGCCAAGCGGGGCAGGGGCCGGGGCGCCGGAACCGCCGAGGCCGGGGTGGTGGAAGTGCCCAAGGGTACCCGGCAGGCCGGTCCTGTGGCCGGGGTGTATTACATCGACACCGGGGACTGCGAGCTGATCCCGGACCAGGACAATTCCACCGGCTGGCTCCTGCGCATCAACGGAGTCATGAGCTCGCACATTGACCTCGCGGACCCGTTGTTCCTGGACTTCGAGTACATGCGCTGGATCGCTGCCCTTGTGGAGTCGCGCTGGCCGCGCGATTCAAAGCCCAAGCTGCGCGCCCTGCACCTTGGCGGGGGAGCCTGCTCACTGGCCCGCTATTTCCACGCCGCCTATCCGGACGCCCGCCAAGTGGTGGTGGAGCTGGACGGCAAGCTCGCCGACTATGTCCGGGGCTGGTTCGATCTGCCCAAGGCGCCGCTGCTGCGGCTGCGCGTGGGGGAGGCCAGGGAAGTCACCGAGAGCCTGACCCCGCAGACCCGGGACCTGATTATCCGCGACGTCTTCGCCGGCTCGCTGACCCCGCGGCCGCTTACCACCCGGGAATTTGCCGAGCACACCAAGCGCGTCCTGGCACCCGGCGGGATCTATGTGGTGAACTCCGGCGACGCCCCGGACCTCCGGAACGCCCGCGAAGACGCCGCCACCATCGCAGACGCCTTTGCCCACACCGTGATCATTGCGGATCCGGCCATGCTCAAGGGCCGGCGCTTCGGCAACATGATCATGGCCGGCAGCGACCTCCCGTTCGATGACGATCCCGGCCTCGCGCGTCGCCTGCTCGGCGGTGCGGTACCGGCCCACATCTGGAACGACGCGAAGGTGCGGGCGTTCGCGGCTGGCGCCGCCGTCCGCCACGACCCGGCAGGTTCCGCCCCGGCTGCATCGCCGACTGACGCCCCGGCTGAGACGCCGGCTGCATCGCCGACTGCTCCGTAGCGGCCCTTTTGCGGCCCCATAACGGCGGCTACGGAGCAACCGATGTGGTTCCTGCCCGCCCCAGCAGGGCATCGCGGTGGGCTGCGGTCTGCTCCCTCAAAGCCTGCACGAGGGCCGCCACCGCCGGCCGGCGCATCGAATCGGGCCGGAGCACCATCCAATAGGGGAGCAGCTCCGCGAAGTCCTCGGGAAGCAGCCGGACAAGGTCCGGATGCAGGTCGGCCGCGAAGCAGGGCAGGAACCCGATCCCGGCGCCGGCGCGGGTGGCCTCCACATGGACAAAGACGTTGGTGGAGCTCAGCCCGTCCCGCATGGTGGGCACCAGCCGCCGCGGGGCGTCCAGATCGTCCACCTGCAGCATCGAATCGACGAAATAGACCAGCGAGTGCGCGGTCAGCTCCTCCACGGTGGCCGGGCTACCGTACTCGGCCAGGTAGCCGCGGGAGGCATACATTCCCAGCATGTACTCCCCGAGCTGCGCGGCCTCCGCCCGGTGCACCTGCGGCTCACCGACCACGACCTCGATGTCCAGGCCGGAACGCTGCTGGAGAGCCCGGCGCGTCACGGTGATGATCTCCACGCTCAGGCCGGGATGGTCGCGGCGGAGCCGGGCCACGGCCGGGGCGGCGATGTAGGCGCTGAAGCCGTCCGTGGCGGTCATCCGGACGACGCCGGTGATGGGGTCCGGGGTGTGCCCCGGCTGCTCCAGGGTGCGTACGGCACTCTCGACCTGCTCGGCCACCCGCACGGCCTCGGCGCCTAGCTCGGTGAGCTCCCACCCGCCGGAGGCGCGCGAGAGCACACGGCCGCCGAGGGCCTTCTCCAGCGCGGCGATCCGGCGGGAGACGGTGGTGTGGTTCAGTCCGAGAGTCTGGGCCGCCGTCGTAAATTTCCCCGAACGGGACACCGCGAGCAGGACCAGCAGGTCATCGGGATTGGCGTTCATATCTGCAATTCTGCACATACTGGGTGCCGCTTTGGCCATTGAATCGCCGGGAGTGTGCGGCAATACTCAATGGAGCCATTTCAGTGCTGTGCATCACAGCACGTGTCACCGTGGACACTAAAGGAGAACCGAATGAGCGTAAACGAACGCTCTGCAACAACGCCCTCAGCACCCGCATCCAAGGGTTCCGGGCTCAAGAAAATCGTCGCAGCATCGATGGTGGGAACCGTCGTCGAGTGGTACGAATTCTTCCTCTATGCCACCGCCGCGACCCTGGTGTTCGGCAAGTACTTCTTTCCGCCCACCGGCAACGAACTGGACGGCATCATCCAGGCGTTCCTGACCTATGCCGTCGGCTTCGTGGCCCGCCCGCTCGGTGGCATTGTCTTCGGCCAGATCGGCGACAAGCTCGGCCGCAAGCCCACCCTGCAGCTCACCATCGTCATCATCGGGGTCTCCACCTTCCTGATGGGCTGCCTCCCGGGCTTCGCCACCCTCGGCTACCTGGCGCCTGCGCTGCTGGTCTTCCTGCGCTTCATCCAGGGCTTCGCCCTCGGCGGCGAATGGGGCGGCGCAGTTCTGCTCGTCGCCGAGCACAGCCCCAATAAGTCCCGCGGCTTCTGGTCCAGCTGGCCCCAGGCCGCCGTTCCCGTGGGCAACCTGCTGGCCACCCTGGTCCTGTTCATCATGTCCAACGTGCTCAGCTCCGCCGACTTCCTCAGCTGGGGCTGGCGAGTGGCGTTCTGGCTCTCCGCCGTGATCGTGTTCGTCGGTTACTACATCCGCACCCATGTCTCCGAATCGCCCATCTTCCTCGAGGCCAAGGCGCAGCTGGAAGAGGAACAGTCTGCCAACTACGGCGTCCGCGAAGTCATCCGCAAGTACCCCAAGGGCATCCTGCAGGCCATGGGCCTCCGGTTCGCGGAGAACATCATGTACTACCTCGTGGTCAGCTTCGCGATCGTCTACCTGAAGTCCGTCCACAAGTACGACACCTCCTCACTACTGCTGGCCCTGCTGATCGCCCACGTCATCCACTTCCTGGTCATCCCGCAGGTCGGGCGCCTCGTGGACAGCTGGGGCCGGAAGCCGGTCTACCTTGTCGGTGCCATTACCGGTGCCACCTGGCCGTTCTTCGCCTTCCCGATGTTTGATACCCGTAATCCGGTGATCATCGTCCTGGCCGTCACGATCGGCCTGTGCCTGCACGCCTTCATGTATGCAGGCCAGCCGGCCCTCATGTCGGAGCTGTTCCCGACCCGGATGCGCTACGCCGGGGTCTCCCTTGGCTCGCAGGTCACCTCGATCTTCGCCGGTTCGCTGGCGCCGCTCCTGGCCACCCAGTGGCTCAAGGACACCGGCTCCTGGCTGCCCACCGCGATCTACCTGGTGGTCGCCTGCGCCATCACCACTGTGGCAGTGCTGAGCCTGAAGGAAACCAAGGGCATCGCACTGGAGGACGTGGACCGGGCCGACGCCGAACGCGAAGGCCTGCCCGTAGCAGCCATGCGCTGATCTGCTTGCGTCACTGAGCTGCCTGAGAAACTGGCAGCCTTAGTTACTGGGCTGCTTGAGTTTGCGCCGGCTCCAGCCACGCTGGAGCCGGCCGCCTCATCGAATTTATTGATATGGAAGGCTGAGTTATGGAACACACGCTGAACGGACGCAAGGCCCTGGTCACCGGCGGCGCCGGCGGGATCGGCGCAGCCAGCGTCCGCGCCCTGGCGGCACGAGGGGCCAAAGTGGTGATCGCGGACGTGGACGAGTCCGCCGCAGCAGCGCTCGCCGACGAGGTCAGCGGCACTGCGTGGGCCGTCAACCTCCTTGACGTTGAATCCCTCCAGACGCTCAGCCTGGACTGCGACATCCTGGTCAACAACGCCGGAATTCAACGCATCAGTCCCATTGAGGAGTTCGACCCGGCCGACTTCCGCCGGATCATCACCCTCATGCTCGAGGCGCCTTTCCTGCTGATCCGGGCCGCGTTGCCACACATGTACGCCAACAACTTTGGCCGGATCATCAACCTGTCCTCCGTGCACGGACTGCGGGCCTCGCCGTTCAAGAGTGCGTACGTCTCGGCCAAGCATGGGCTGGAAGGCCTGAGCAAGGTGACCGCACTCGAAGGCGGGGCGCACGGAGTCACGTCCAACTGCATCAACCCCGGCTACGTCCGGACACCCCTGGTGGAGGCGCAGATCGCGGACCAGGCCAAGGTGCATGGCATCCCGGAGTCCGAGGTGCTCGCCAAGATCATGCTGACGGAATCGGCGGTCAAGCGGCTGGTGGAGCCCGAGGAAGTAGCGTCCCTGGTGGCGTGGCTGGCATCCGAGGACGCCGGCATGGTCACCGGCGCCAGCTACACGATGGACGGCGGCTGGTCCGCCCGCTAGTCCACCGCCGCTCAACCAACGCGGGGTCAGATACGGCCCATTCGGAGGCCATTAATGGGCGCTAAGTGACCCCGCGTTGTGCTGCTGGAACTAGTTCTTGTTGCCCACGAGGGCCAGGGTGCCGCCCAGCCCGATCATCATCACACCGCCGGTGGTGCTGAGCGCGGCGATCCGCCGGGGGGAGCGGGCAAACCAGTGCCGGGCCGTTCCCGCCGCGAGGGACCACGTACTGTCTGAGATCAGGGCAATCAGCAAGAAGATGGCCCCCAGGATTCCGAGCTGCACCGGAATCGCGCCCCCGGAATAGTCCACGAACTGCGGAAGCACGGCCACGAAGAACACAATCGACTTAGGGTTTGTCGCGCCCACGATGAAGCCCTCACGGACTACGCGGGCGGTCGAGGACGGGGCCGAGGAGGACGCCGTCGCCGGCCCGGCGCCGCGGTGCCTGATCGCCTGGATCCCGAGGTAGACAAGGTAGGCGGCCCCCGCGAATTTCACCACGCTGAACAGCAGCACCGACTGCGCCAGCACCACTCCGACGCCCAGGGCAACGGCGGCGATCTGAACCACCTCACCGGCCGCGTTCCCCAGGACGCTCAACAGCCCGCCCCTTCGTCCCAGGGCCAGGGTCCGTCCGATCACGAACAGCACGCTGGGCCCCGGGACGGCGATCAGCACGAGGGAGGCGAGGGCAAAGGCCAAGAGGTTGGTAGTGGGGACCATGCCTGATCTTAACCCCGCGGGGGCGCCCCCGCGGCGCTGCGGGAGGGGGTGGCACCGTTACCGCCCGGCGGGAACCTGCGGGAGCTGGGCCGTCTCGTCCACCAGTTCCGCCCGTGCCCGGCCGTGACCGCGGACCCAGAGCCGGTAGGCGAGTACCAGGACGCCGAGCCAAACGGCGCCCACATACAGCGCCACGCGGGTGTCCTCGAAGACGCCAAGAATCACGATCACGAGGGCCATGAATGCGATGGTCAGCACGGAAGCGGCGGGCCACCACGGTGAGGGGAACTCCGACGCCGGCAGGGACTTGCGGGCGATCTCGCGTTTCATGGCGACATGGGAGGCCAGGATCATGGCCCAGACCCACACGGTGGCGAAGGTGGCGATCGAGGCGATCAGCAGGAAGACGTCCTCCGGGATCACGGCGTTCAGGACCACTCCCACCAGCAGGATGCCGGTCATCATCACCACGGTCATCCACGGCACACCGTGGCGGGAAACTTTGCCGAAGCTGGCCGGGGCGTGGCCCTGCCGGGCCAGGCCGAAGAGGATCCGGCCGGCGCCGAAGATGTCGCTGTTGACGGCCGAGAGCGCCGCCGTGATCACCACGGCGTTGAGGATGTGGGGTGCGGCCGGGATGCCCAGGCCGCTGAAGATCTGCACGAAGGGGCTGCCGTTGCTGCCGATTTCGTCCCACGGGAACAGGCTCATCAGCACGCCGAGGGTCAGCACATAGAACAGCAGGACCCGGACGGGAACGGTGTTGACGGCCTTGGGGATGACCTTTTTCGGATCGGCGGCCTCGCCGGCGGTGATGCCGAGGGTCTCAATGCCGCCAAACGCGAACATCACGACGGCGAAGGAGGCCAGGAGCCCTTCGAACCCGTTGGGGAACAGGCCCCCGTGGTCCACGAGGTTGCCGAGCCCGGGCGCCACGGTGGCGCCGCCGGCCTGGAAGCCGAAGACGATGATCGCCGCACCGCCCGCAATCATGGCGATGATGGCCGCCACCTTGATCAGGGAGAACCAGAATTCCAGCTCACCGAACACCTTGACGCTGAGCAGGTTCAGGGCCGCCAGGAAGAAGATGATGGCCAGGATCCACACCCAGCGCTCCACGCCGGGGAACCAGAATCCCATATAGATACTGAAGGCCGTGACATCCGCAATGGCAACGATCGCCATCTCGAAGACATAGGTCCAGCCGGTCACGAAGCCGGCCAGCGGGCCCAGGTAGCGGCTCGCGTACTGGCCGAAGGACCCGGACACCGGATGCCGCACGGCCATTTCACCCAGGGCGCGCATCACCATGAAGACTGCTGCGCCGCCGATCATGTAGGCGAGCAGGACGGCGGGCCCGGCCTTCTGGATGGCGGAGGCCGAGCCATAGAACAGCCCCGTTCCGATCGCCGATCCCAGGGCCATGAAGCGGATGTGGCGGACGTTGAGCCCCCGGCTGAGAACTGAGTCGACGGCTGCGCCGACGGCGGTGACGGTGCGGCCGGTGCCTGCTTCGTCAGGTGCCGGCTTCGTGGCGGTGTGGGCTTGTTGCATGCGAATACCTTCTCGTCATTGGGAGGGGGATCGCTATCCAGCAGACCATGTCCGGCCGTGCTGTGATGAGTCTCACGGGAACTTCGTGTCTTTGATTTCAGACTGTGCGGCCGCCGCTGCCCGGGTGGCGGCGGCCGCGGTCGCCGTCGAACCCGAACCTCAAGAAAGTCGAAAACTCTTGACACCATGTCAGGTTTTCTTTACTTTGATGATGTCGGGTTTGTTTTACATAGTGTTGGATGTCCGGGAGTGGCAGATGTCATTTGAAGAGAAGAGTGCCTGGATCATGGGGGTGCTTGCGGCCGCAACCTACGCCGTGTACCTCGTCGTCGTTTTTGGCCTGGCCGGCACCATGCCGCTCGCGGAAGTGCCGTATGTGGCGCCGCTGCTGTGGACGGTCGGCGCCTCGATCGGCCTTTCGATCGTGCTCCACATAGTGATCAGGGCCTTGTCCGCCAGGGACGCCGGCATGAAGGACCAGCGGGACAAGGAGATCTACCGCTTCGGCGAGTACATCGGCCAGTCCTTCCTTGTCGCGGGGGCCGTGGCGGCGCTCCTCCTGGCCATGGCCAAGCTCGACCACTTCTGGATCGCCAACGTCATCTATCTGGCCTTCGTCCTTTCGGCGATCCTGGGATCCGTGGCCAAGGTGGTGGCCTACCGCAAGGGCTTCCAGCCGTGGTGAAGCCGACACGGGTCACGAACTCCATCCGGCGCCTGCGCTTCGAAAACGGTGAGCTGACCCAGGCGGAGCTCGCCGAACGTATCGGCGTGACCCGCCAGACTGTTATCGCCATCGAACAAGGCCGCTACTCGCCCTCGCTTGAGCTGGCGTTCCAGATTGCCCACGTTCTTAGAGTTCCGCTCGATGACGTCTTCCAGTACCCCGACCTTGAAGGAGAAGCACCATGAAAGCGATCGTTCAGGACGTTTATGGTTCCGTTGAAGTGCTGGAACTGCGCGACGTCGAAGCCCCGGTCCCCGGCGATGACGACGTGTTGATCCGGGTCCGGGCCGCCGGCGTGGATCAGGGCGTCTGGCACCTCATGACGGGCCTTCCGTACCTGACCCGCGCAGTCGGCTACGGGCTCAGGAAACCCAAGACCCGCATCCGGGGCCGGGCCGTGGCGGGCCGGGTAGAGGCTGTTGGCCGGAACGTCGTCGGCTTTCGGACTGGCGATGAGGTGTACGGCACCTGCGAGGGATCCTTCGCCGAATACGCGTGCGCCAAGGAAGGCCGGCTCGCGCTGAAGCCGAAGAACCTCAGTTTCGAGCAGGCCGCTGCCGTCCCGATCTCCGCGGTCACGGCCCTCCAGGCGCTTCGGGATGCCGGAAGGGTCCAGGCCGGGCAGGAGGTGCTTGTCGTCGGTGCGGCCGGCGGTGTCGGCGCGTTCGCGGTGCAGCTCGCCAAGGCGTTCGGGGCGCAGGTGACGGGGGTGTGCAGTACCGCGAAAACCGATCTTGTCCGTTCGATCGGCGCGGACCACGTCATTGACTACAAGCATGACGATTTCGCGGACGGGGCCAGGCAGTTCGACCTCATTATCGACACCGCCGGCAACCGCCCGGTCTCCGTTCTCCGTCGGGCGCTCAAGCCGAAGGGAACCCTCGCGATCGTCGGCGGGGAAGGCGGAGGGCGGCTGGCCGGCGGCATTGGACGCTCACTCGGCGCGGCATTGCTCTCCGTGTTTGTCGGCCAGCGGCTCACGGGCGTCATGTCCGCGGAACGCGCGGAGGACCTCCGGTTCCTGACCGGGCTCATCGAGGCCGGCGCGGTGACCCCGGTGATCGGCAAATGCTATGCCCTGGCGGATGCGCCGGCGGCAATCCGGGACCTGCGCGACGGCCACCTCCTCGGCAAGGCCGTCGTCACCGTTTGAGCCGTGCCGTATGAGCGTGGCCGTTTGATCGTCTCCGTTGGAGCCTTGCCTGCGGCGTTTACGCGTGGAAGCGGGCGACATACCGCCGCTGCCCCGGGGTCTCCACCGTCCGCCACCGGTACTTGCGGCGGACGTAGGACACCGCTTGGGCGGGCGGGACTCCATCCAGGACGGCGATGCAGGCCAGCGCGGTTCCGGTCCTGCCGATGCCGCGCCAGCAGGCCACTTCAACCCGTTCCGTCTCGGCCCGGCGCCAGGCCTCCCGGAAGGCGTCGAGGGCGTCCTTCTCGTCGGCAGGCAGCCGCAGGTCGGGCCAGAGCAGCCACCTGGACTCCCATTCCACCCGGGGCGGCCGTTTGCCCAGCAGGTAGAGACCGAATTCCGGAAGCGGGCCCTCCGGCAGCGCATAGTGCAGCCCGCGGCCGCGGACGCTCCGGCCGGACGGAAGAACCAGGACGCCTTTCTGGGATGGCTCCCACGTCTGCTTCATGCTCCAGATCGTAGTCCTTGCGCCCGGGCCGGACCTTGCGCCGCCGCACTCAGCGGTAGCCATCGGCATCGGCGTCGAGCCCGGCCTCCTGGACCTCCACCAGGTATCTCCAGCAGTCCGGCTGCGAGCCGTCGGTGTCGGTGAAACCGTACGCGCGCGCCAGCGCGCCGGAGGAATAGGATCCGCCCGTGCGGCTGATCACGTTGGGGTCTGCCGCCAGGGCCGCGACCGCACGCCCGACGAACAGTGGGCTTTCCGAGATCGCGGCAAAGTGCGGTTGGGTGCCGGCTGCCTCCCGCCAGTTTGCCTCAGTAACGCCGAAATGTTCGAGCATCATCTCGGAGCGCATCCAGCCGGGCGTCAGTGCCAGGGCCGTGCACCCGGAGGGCTTCAGCTCCTCGGCCTGGCTGAACGCCAGGCGGAGCACCGCGGTCTTGACAAGGTCGTAAAACACGGACACCCGGTAGCGCTGCGCGTTGTACTCGCGGGTTCCATCGGTCATCTCCACCACCAGGCCGCCGGGGCGGCGGGTGAGCAGCGGGAGCGCGAAATGGCTCGTAATGAGGTGGGTCTCGACTCCAAGGTGGAGCATCTGGAGCCCGGCATCGAGATCGTGGGCCCAAAGCGAAGTGTTCCACTCAATGAGGTCTTCTCCGCCCCAGATGTCGTTCACGAGGATGTCCAGCCGGCCCTGCTCGGCATCGATTCGCTGCACGAGGGCTTCCACTTCGGAAGCCTGGCGGTGATCGACGGCGACGGCGATCCCTGTGCCGCCGGCGGCGCTGACCAGATCGGAGGTCTCCTCGATCGTCTCCGGCCGGTTGTAGTCGGAGCGGCGGCGGGAGGTGCTGCGCCCGGTGCAGTACACCACCGCTCCAGCCTCGCCGAGGGCGACGGCGGTGCCGCGGCCCGCGCCACGTGTGGCCCCGGCGACGAGGGCGACCCTGCCCGACAGCGCTGAGTCCATGTCCTTGCCTTCCCTCCTTTGCCGTCCCTCCGGGAGAGTCCGGGACTACCCTCCGGACCCACCCGGCGATGGACTGGTCAAGTGTTCGGTTGGGGTACCGCGTGGCAGCCAGCGCCCCCGGATCATCGGAACACCGGCCGCCGGGCCGCGCTAGGGGCAGAAGGCCCGTACGCTGGCAGCCGCGCTTGTCCGGTATCCCAGACACGGCTTCCTGGGTGAGGCTGTCAGTTGTCCGGCGCCGGGCGCATGCTTAAGTACGGGATACCGGACACCACCCGACCCTGAAGAGGATCCATGCCACCCACCAGCACCGCCGTGAGCCCCGCCGCCGCGAGCCATGCCGCCGCGACTGCGCCAGCAGAGCCGGACGCGCCTGACGCACCCTACGCGTCTGCGGCGCCTGACTCGCCCTCAGTTCCCGACGCGCCCGCAGCACAGTCCACCGCCGGCACGCCTGCGCCCAAAACCGTCCACCGGACCGCGGGCACCAAGGCGGCGTCGAAGGTACCTGCGGCCGAGAACACCCTGCGCATCCTCAAGCTGCTGGCCTCCCGGCGCGGACCGATGGCGGCGTCGAACATTGCCACCGCGCTGGGACTTCCGCGCTCCAGCGTCTACCACCTGCTCGGAGTGATGGAAGCGAACGGCTTCGTGCTCCATCTGCATGAGGAGCAGCGCTACGGCCTGGGCATCAGCGCCTTCGAGCTCAGCTCGGCCTATTCCCGGCAGGAGCCGCTGTCCCGGCTGGGCCGGCCGATGCTCGCCTCGCTGGTGGACGTGATCGGCGAAAGCGCGCATCTCGCGGTGCTGCACGGCCGCGACGTGCTCTACATCGTGGAGGAGCGGGCCAAGAACCGGCCGTCCCTGGTGACCGACGTCGGCGTCCGGCTGCCCAGCCATCTGACCGCCAGCGGGCGGGCCATCCTCGCCGCGCTGCCGAAGTCCCAGGTGCGGGCGCTGTACCCGAACGCTGCCGCGTTCACCGCCCGGCACGAAACCGAATCGCCCATCATGAAGTACTCCGCACTGTCCTCCCATCTGGACCAGGTCCGGCAGCGCGGCTACGCCACCGAACACGGCGAGGTGACCCCCGGCTTCGGCTCGATCGCCGCCGCCGTGACCGACCACGTGGGGTGGCCCACCGCCGCCGTCGCCGTGACCTTCCTCGAGGACAAGCTGCCCCCGGACCAGTGGCCCGTCCTGGCCGCCCGGGTCCAGAAGGTCGCCGACGAGCTCTCGGTCCGGATCCACGGCCGCCCCGCCTGACCCCGCACCCACTCCATCCAAACCCGGTTGCTCTATCACCCTGGGCTGCCATTCGCCCGTTTTAGCCACCGGAAGGGAGAGCGCAACGGGGGGAGGGGGAGGGTCTGGAATCCCGGACAGCACCCCCTCGATGGGCCTGTTTCCACGGCCGCGAAGGGGCTTTAGTTGATACAGAACCTCATTCCTCCCGATTCATCCCACACAGACACATCCAGCACAGACACCCTCCAGCAACACATCCAGCCACAAAGGAGATCCTCATGGCACCCGCCGATTTCACCACCGGTGCCCGCCCGGTCAAAGCAGCCCGCGGCACCGAGCTCACCGCCAAGAGCTGGCAGACGGAAGCCCCGCTGCGCATGCTCATGAACAACCTCGACCCCGAGGTCGCCGAGCGCCCCGATGACCTGGTGGTCTACGGCGGCACCGGCCGCGCCGTCCGGTCCTGGGCCGCGTTCGACGCGATCACCCGCACCCTGGAAACCATGGAAAAGGACGAGACCCTGCTGGTCCAGTCCGGCAAGCCGGTCGGCGTCTTCCGCACCAACGAATGGGCTCCGCGCGTGCTGCTGGCCAACTCCAACCTCGTCGGCGACTGGGCCAACTGGCCCGAGTTCCGCCGGCTCGAGGCCGAGGGCCTGATGATGTACGGCCAGATGACCGCCGGGTCCTGGATCTACATCGGCACCCAGGGCATCCTGCAGGGCACCTTCGAGACCTTCGCGGCGATCGCCCGCAAACTCACCGGGGATGAGAACGGCACCCTCGCCGGCACCCTGACCCTCACCGGCGGCTGCGGCGGCATGGGCGGCGCCCAGCCGCTCGCCGTCACCCTGAACGACGGCGCCTGCCTGATTGTCGACGTCGACGAAAGCCACCTGCGCCGCCGGGCCGGCAAGCGCTACCTCGACGAGGTCGAAACGGACCTCGACACCGCGATCGCCAAGGTCCTGGCAGCCAAGGAAGAGCGCCGCGGCTGGTCCGTGGGCTACGTCGGCAACGCCGCCGAGGTCTTCCCCGAGATCCTGCGCCGCCACAACGCCGGCGAGCTCACCGTCGACATCGTCACGGACCAGACCTCCGCTCACGACCCCCTGAGCTACCTGCCCGAGGGCATCACGGTCGAGGAATGGCACCGCGAGGCCGCCGCCGACCCCGAAGGCTTCACCAAGAAGGCCCAGGCCTCGATGGCCAAGCACGTCCAGGCCATGGTCGAGTTCCAGGACGCCGGCGCCGAGGTCTTCGACTACGGCAACTCCATCCGCGACGAGGCCCGCAAGGGCGGCTACAACCGCGCCTTCGAATTCCCCGGCTTCGTCCCGGCCTACATCCGCCCGCTGTTCTGCGAGGGCCTGGGCCCGTTCCGCTGGGTGGCACTCTCCGGCGACCCCGAGGACATCGCCGTCACGGACAAGGCCATCAAGGAGCTCTTCCCCGAGAACAAGCACCTGCACCGCTGGATCGACGCAGCACAGGAGCGCGTCGAGTTCGAGGGCCTGCCGGCCCGCATCTGCTGGCTCGGCTACGGCGAACGCGCCAAGGCCGGCCTGCTGTTCAACCAGCTCGTCAAGGAAGGCAAGGTCAAGGCGCCCATCGTGATTGGCCGTGACCACCTCGACTCCGGTTCCGTCGCCTCCCCGTACCGCGAAACCGAGGCCATGGCCGACGGCTCCGACGCGATCGCCGACTGGCCGCTGCTCAACGCCCTGCTCAACACCGCCTCCGGCGCCACCTGGGTGTCCCTGCACCACGGCGGCGGCGTCGGGATCGGCCGCTCCATCCACGCCGGCCAGGTCTCCGTCGCCGACGGCACCGACCTCGCCGCGCAGAAACTCGAACGCCTCCTCACCAACGACCCCGGCATGGGCGTCATCCGCCACGCCGACGCCGGCTACGACCGCGCCGTCGAGGTCGCCAAGGAACGCGGCGTCCGCATCCCCATGCAGGAGTCCACAGACTCCGCAGATGAAAAGTAGGACTTCACTATGACCATCACCACTCACTCACCGCTCACCGTCACCCTCGGCACCAGCGGCGTGACCCCCGAGGACGTGGTCGCCGTCGCCCGCCACGACGCCCACGTGACCATCGCCCAGGACGCCCTCGACGCCGTCGCCAAGGTCCGCGCCCACATCGACGACCTCGCCCACAGCGAGGTCCCCGCCTACGGCATCTCCACCGGCTTCGGGGCGCTGGCCAACCGGCACATCCCCAACGAGCTGCGCACCCAGCTGCAGAAATCCCTGATCCGCAGCCACGCGGCCGGCATGGGCCCGGCCGTGGAACGCGAAGTGGTCCGCGGCATCATGTTCCTGCGCGCCAAGACCCTGGCCTCCGGCCGGACCGGCGTCCGCCCCGTCGTTCTGCAGACCATGGTGGACGTGCTCAACGCCGGCATCACCCCGGTGGTCCGCGAATTCGGCTCGCTCGGCTGCTCCGGTGACCTCGCGCCGCTCTCGCACTGCGCCCTGGTCCTCATGGGCGAAGGCGAAGCGACCGGCCCGGACGGAGAGCTGTATGGCGCCAAGGGCGGCCGCAGCGTCGCCGAGCTCCTCGCCGCACACGGAATCGAACCCGTCACCCTCGCCGAAAAGGAGGGCCTGGCCCTGGTCAATGGCACCGAGGGCATGCTCGGCATGCTGCTGATGGCCATCGCGGACATCCGCCAGCTGCTCACGACGGCGGACATCACCGCCGCGCTCAGCGTCGAGGCGCTGCTTGGCACCGACCAGGTGTTCCTGCCCGAGCTGCACGCAGCGCTGCGCCCGCACCCGGGCCAGGCTGCGTCCGCCGACAACATGCTCCGCGTGCTGTCCGACTCGCCGATCGTGGCCTCGCACCGGATCAACGACACCAAGGTCCAGGACGCCTACTCGCTGCGCTGCGCACCCCAGGTGGCCGGCGCCGTCCGCGACACCGTGGACCACGCGGCCATGGTCGCCTCCCGCGAGCTGGCCGCAGCGATCGACAACCCGGTGGTCCTGCCCGACGGCCGGGTCAGCTCCAACGGCAACTTCCACGGCGCCCCGGTGGCCTACGTGCTGGACTTCCTCGCGATCGCCGTCGCGGACCTGAGCTCCATCGCCGAACGCCGGACCGACCGGATGCTGGACCCGGCCCGCTCACACGGGCTGCCGGCCTTCCTGGCCGCGGACCCCGGTGTCGACTCGGGCCTCATGATCGCCCAGTACACGCAGGCCGGGCTGGTCTCGGACAACAAACGGCTGGCCGTGCCGGCGTCGGTGGACTCGATCCCGAGCTCCGCGATGCAGGAGGACCACGTCTCCATGGGCTGGCACGCGGCCCGCAAGCTCCGCCGGGCGGTCGAGAACCTGCGCCGCGTCCTGGCGATCGAATTGGTGACCTCGGCCCGGGCGCTGGACATCCGCACCCAGCTCTCCGGCGGCGAACTCACGCCGGGGCCTGCGGGCGCGGCCGTGATCGCCGCGCTACGCGCCGTCGTCGACGGCCCGGGCACCGACCGGTTCCTGTCGCCGGAGCTTGAAGCGGCGGACCAGCTGGTGGCGTCGGGCAAGGTCCGCGCGGCGGCCGAATCCGCCGTCGGAAATCTCGCCTGAGAAGAAACAAAATGCACTACAGCTGAACAATTCCCGGCGTCCCCGAAATCTTTGGCGACACGGAAGGCGGGGGCCCGGGAACTGTAGTACAAATGGAAAGTCACACCAATGAAGTTGTGGCAGAGAACACATACAAAGGGGTAAAAGTTCTATGAAAGCACGCGGCACGGTACTGTCCAGACGCCTTGCATCCGCAGCTACGGTTTCCGACTGGAGCGGCCTCCGGGTCGGCGAACGCGTCGAAATCGTCAAGCACGCACAGGTCATTGCAGCCGGTGAGGTCGAAGAAGTCTCACTGAGCGGAAATGTGCTCTGGTTGGTCCCCGCCGGGCCGTCCGAGACGCAGCTTTTCCTGCAGTCCGACGGCGTGCAGGTGCGCCGCAGTTAGATCCGTTTCACTAGAAAGTCCCCGCCGCGGCGGGGACTTTCTGCGTTTCAGGGCCATGGCCCCATGTGCAGGCGATCGCACTGTGCAGGCGATCGCACGGATTGGAAGCGCCTGGGCCCCCCGCCTGCGGGAGGGCTAACGGCGCCCCAGCCTACGCGAGCAGCGTATTGACCAGCCGTGCGGCCACCTTGGCGGTGCGGGCATCGATATCAAACTCCGGGTTCAGCTCGGCGATATCCAGATGCAGGAGCTTCCCGCTCGCGGCCACCTGCCGGCACACGGCGCTGATCACCGGCAGCGGCACACCATAGGCGGCCGGAGCGCTCACCCCGGGGGCCACCGAGGCCGGCAGCACGTCCAGGTCGATGGTCAGGTAGAGCGCGTCCACCTGGGCCAGGAACGCCGCCACAAACGCTTGCGCGGCCTCCGCCGAGCAGTCCTCGTCCAGCAGGTAGTCCACGCCGAGCTCCTCTGCCGTCCGGAACAGCGCCCGGGTGTTGTTCGGCGCGGAAATCCCGACGACGGCGTAGCGCAGTTCGCGGCCGGCGACGGCTTCCGCGCGGGCCATCTGCAGGAACGGGGTGCCGGAACTGGGCACGGCCTCGTCGCGGAGGTCGAAGTGCGCATCGAGGTTCAGCACGCCTACCGTGAGGCCCTCGCGCACGGCCGCCGATCCGGCCACGCCGAGGTAACTGGCAAAGGCGGTCTCGTGACCGCCGCCCAACACCACGGGGAGCTTGCCGGCGTCGAGCAGCCTGGTAATGGCGAGCCCGGCACGTGCCTGCCCCGCCTCCAGCGCGTCCCCGGCCACGGTGACGTCACCGGCGTCGTGCACGCCCCGCGACAGGTGGAAGGCTAGCGGGCCGAGCGCGGCCCTGATGGCGGCGGGGGCGGCCGCGGCGCCGGTCCGGCCCTTGTTGCGCCGCACCCCGGCGTCGCTGCCGAAGCCGAGGATGACGGCGGGGCGCGGACCGGGGCCAGCCGCCGGAGCCGTGCGGGGAGGGTAGGGGCTCACGGCCTGCCACCAGCGCCGGTGCTCGTCGCCGTCACCGTCGAACCGGCCGGTCCAGGGCTGCGGCGGGACATCAACGGGGAGCGCGGGAGAAACCATGCCCCTAGCTCACCGCAGCCCGGACCGGAATACCAGCAGCGCCGCGGTCGGACTGTCCGGAATCCCGGAAACTGCTCTTAAACACCGCCGAGACGGCACTTCGCGGCAATGTTTTCAGAAAACACTGCCGCGAAGTGCCGTCTCGGCGGGCGGGACGGGGGAGTGGGACTTAGTGAATCCCGAGGGCGGCCTCGATCGGGCCGATCGCGAAGAACAGCAGGAACGCGGCCGCCACAGCCCACATGAGCGGGTGCACCTCGCGGGCCCGGCCCTGGAACAGGCGGATCAGCACGAAGCTGATGAAACCCGCGCCCAGGCCGTTGGCGATCGAGTAGGTGAACGGCATGAGAGTGAACGTCAGGAAGGCCGGGATCGCGATGCCCCAGTCCTGCCAGTCGATCTTGCCCACCTGGGAGACCATCATGAACCCGACGATCACGAGCGCGGGGGCCACGGCCTCGAACGGCACGAGGTTGATCAGCGGGGTGAAGAACATGGCCACGAGGAACAGCAGGCCGGTGACGACGGAAGCCAGGCCGGTGCGTGCGCCTTCGCCGATGCCGGCACCGGATTCGACGTAGATCTGGTTCGACGAAACCGAGGCGCCGCCGCCGATGATCGCACCCAGGGCGTCCACCTGCAGCACGCGGTCGACGTTGGGGATGTTGCCGTCCTTGTCGATGGTGCCGGCCTCGGTGGCCAGGCCCACCATCGTGCCCATGGCATCGAAGAAGATGCTGAGCAGGATCACAAACGCCAGCAAGCTCGCCGCGACGAAGCCCAGGTGCTCAAAGGCGCCGAACGGGTTGGCCTGGCCGATCAGGGACAGGTCCGGGGCCGCCCACTTGGAGAACGTCGGGGCCACGAGGGACCAGCCCTGCGGGTTGTGGTTCGTGCCGTCAAAGCTGGGTCCGATGTGCAGCGTGGATTCCAGGATCACGGACAAGATGGTGGAGGCGACGATGCCGATCAGGATGGCGCCCTTGACCTTGCGGACCACGAGCGCGATGGTCAGGACCAGGCCAAAGACAAACACGAGCGTGGGCCAGCCCAGGAGCTTACCGTCGAAGCCCAGGCCGACCGGAACGGTGGTGCCGGCGACATCCGGGATGCGGCGCACGAAGCCCGCGTTGACGAGCCCGATCAAGGCGATGAACAGGCCGATGCCCACCACGATCGCCGTCTTCAGCCCCTCGGGAACGGCCTTGAACACAGCCGTCCGGAAACCGGTGAGGACCAGGATCAGCATGGTGATGCCCGAGAGCATCACCAGGCCCATCATGTCCGGCCAGGACAGCCCGGGGTTCGTGGCCACGGTGACGGCGACGAACGCGTTGACGCCGAGCCCGGTGGCCAGGGCGAAGGGATGCTTGGCCCAGGCGCCCATCAGGATGGTGAGGATGCCGGCCACGAAGGCGGTGACGGCCGCGACGGCGGGGAAGCCGAGGGTCGCGCCCGTGGAGTCCGGCCCGGAGAGGATCAGCGGGTTCAGCACCACGATGTAGCTCATCGCGAAGAACGTGGCGAACCCTCCGCGGATCTCGCGCGAGAAGTTCGACCCCCGCTCGGAGACCTTGAAATACCGGTCGAGTGCGGAGCCTTGCTTGAGCATTAGGTCTTGCATTAGTCCTCCGGGAGTAATGGGTGTTGCATATATCCTATTTGGCGTCCAGCGGCCAACCGTGCGTTTTCGCCTAGTCTGTAAGGAAGCCAACACTAGGAGTAGCCCGCCCATGCGCCGTATCCGCCAGCTTCTTAGTGCCCTGCTGGGCGCCTTCGTCCTCGTGGCCGTCCTGCTGGGAGCCGTGAGCCCGGCGTCGGCGCACGACACAGCGGAGTCCACCAGCCCGGCTTCCGGAGCAACCGTCGCGGCCCCGCCGGAGCAGGTTTCGGTCACTTTCAACCACAATCCGCTCGCCCTGGGATCGCAGATCCTGGTCAACGACGCCACGGGCGCCAACTGGGCGGACGGCCCCGTGGCGATCGTGGACAACGTCGCCGCGCAGAAGCTGAAGTCCGGCGCCCCTGCCGGTCAGTACACCGTGCACTGGCGGGTGGCTAGTTCCGACGGCCACCCCATCGAGGGCAGCTTCACCTTCACCGCGACGGCGGCCGCAGCAGGCCCGACGTCGGCTGCCGCAGTCCCGACGATGGGCACCGCCCAGCCGGGCACTACCCCGGCGCCCGCCCCTGCGCCGGCTGGATCGGAGCAGTTTCCCTGGAGCGTCATGATCTTTGTTGCCGTGGGGGTCGGCATTTTGGTGGCCCTGGGCCTGATGGCCAAACGCCGCCTCACGCCGGACGAAGGCAGCGACACCGACAGCTGACCAAAGCAACGCGGGGTCAGCTACGGCCCATCCGGAGCCCTCTGATGGGCCGTAGCTGACCCCGCGTTGCGTTCGGCAGCCCACGTGACCCGCGGGCAGGACGGTTCCGGCTAAGCGGGAGCAGCCAGGGCAAAGCCGGCAGGCAGCAGTGTGGGTAAGCCGTTGGGATAGACCTTGGCGGAGATCGCTTGCCCCACCACTTTGGCCTGGCGCAGGACTTCCTTGGGCGTCGGCGTAATCAGCTCGCCTACGCCCACGAGGTACATCCCGAGGGCATGCATCGCCGACATGAGGTTCGCTCCGGCTGCCATGCCAAGGTCCGAGAGCATGCGGCGCAGTTGGCTGTGGGCGCAGCGGGTCAGGACAAGATGATCTGCCAAAAGGAGACCGCCCGGGGTCTGGACGGCCCACTTCTCGGTGGGGGAGCCGTCCGTGCCGGTCTCCAGGAGGTCCAGCTGCAGGGCCCGGATGTTGTTCCGTACATCAAGCTTGTGATTTGCGGCATAGTTGCGCAGGTGCCGCAGGATTTCGTTGCGCTCCCTCAGGCTGGCGGCGTCGGCCGCGTCGCAGCGCTGGAGCGAGGACGTGTTGGCCGGATGGCCGGCGCCCAAGAGGTCGAGCCCGTCCACAATGATGGACGCAACACCGCGGCGTTGGAGCTCGCTGGCCACAGCCAGGCCGGAGAGCCCCGTCCCGATGACTACGGCGGTGGTCCGCTCAATCCCGCCGTACAAAGGCATGCTCGACACTGCAGGGTACCTCCTTGAAATGGTGCCAGTCGCGGAGAAATACCCCGGACGCCGACCAAGGCCTGGTTCGGCAACCCCAGCGGTTGCGTTCTGAAATACCAGTCTCGGTTCAGCAGTGCCTCGAAGGATACCTAAGATTCCCGCCCGTGGATAGAGGAGGTAGGACATTGGGTGTGGTGCCGAATTTTGGCCGGTTTCGTGCCCCGAATCCTGCGGAATCGGCCCAAAAGCCCGGGAATCCGCGCCGCGAAACGGCGTCTTAACTCTGCGTAAATCCTTCGGCCGCGGCCCGCCAGGGCCGCCCGGACGCCGCCTTGTATGTTCGCAATTAACCGAGAATAGTGAGGAAAAACAGGGGTTCCTGCACGCAGATTCCGGGTCGCCTCGCCGGTGGACGCCGGGCGGCGGTACTTCTGGCAGAATAGCCGCAACATCAGGCAAGAATCGCGAGGAGGCGGACCCAATGGGCCGTGAACAGGTGCATCCGGACCCGGCATGGGAGGCCGGCGGCGAACCGGCGCCTCCCCGGGGAATCGTTGTGGGAGTGGATGGCTCCGACCATAGCCACTGCGCGCTTGTGTGGGCAGCCCGCGAGGCAGAGCGCCGCCGCCGCCCGCTGCACATCGTGACCGCCTATTCGGTGCCGATCTTCGCCGCGTCCGGGCTCGACGGCGGCTACGCCACGGTGGACGACTCCGTGATCCGTGAGGGCGCCGAAGCCATCCTCAAGCACGCCCTCGACAAGATCGCGGGCTACAACATCGACGTCGACGCCTCGGTCGAAAACGGCGACGCGTCCGGCGTGCTGCTGGAAATCAGCGAAACCGCGGAGCTTCTGGTGTTCGGGACCCGCGGCCGCGGCGGCTTTGTGGGCCGGCTGCTCGGCTCCGTCAGCAGTGCACTGCCCGCCCACGCGAAGTGCCCCACCGTGACCGTGCCGCTGATCTGTGCGGACCGGCTGGGCGAAACCACTGACGACAAGCATGTCCTGGCCGAACGGGCGAAAATGGGCCGCCAGCCGATTGAAAACGTCGTGGTGGTCGGCGTCGACGGTTCGGAGCAGGCCCGCGTCGCGGTGCTGGAGGCGGCAGCCCAGACCGAACGGCTCTCCGCCCGGCTGCGGGTGGTGTGCGCCGTGCCGCAGTACACCGGCTCGCTGGCTTGGGTGCCCACCCCGATGGACCGCGATGCGCTGTTCGCAGACATCAAAGTCCAGCTCGATGCCGGCGTGGCCTGGCTGCGGAGCCACTTCCCCGCCCTCCAGGTGGAGACACAGCTCGTGGACGGCTCTCCCGTTGACATCCTCGTCGACGCCAGCCGGCACGTCGAACTCGTGGTGGTCGGCACGCGCGGGCGCGGTGGTTTCGCCGGAATGCTGCTGGGCTCCACGTCCGACGGCGTCCTCCACCACGCCAAGGGGCCGGTCATGGTGGTGCCGGACCGCGATGACCCGCGGCTGGCGGACAGGGCCAGCTTCGGCCCGATGCTCGGCGACTCCTAAAGTCCCGAGAGCACAGGTCCGGCGTCGGAAGGACGGTTTGCGGATGGAGCACCCCGGGGAGTCGGATCCTGCCGAGGACGGGCCGGTCCTGGTCTTGGAACGCCTTGGCCAGGACATGCTGGCCAAGGTCGGCGGCAAGGCGGCCAACCTGGGTGAGCTGGCACGTGCTGGCCTTCCGGTTCCGGCCGGCTTTTGCCTGACCACCCGGGCCTACCTGGACGCCACAGCATCCCTTGAGCTGGCGGACGTGCACCGGGCCCTCGCTGCGACCGCCCCCGATGACCTGGCAGGGCTGGCATCCCTTGCCGCGAAGGCCCGCACGCTGGTGCTCGACGCCGATGTCCCCGCAGGCATCGACGCCGCCGTGCGCGCCGCGTATGCGGCGCTCGGCGCGGACACCCCGGTGGCGGTGCGGTCCTCCGCGACGGCCGAAGACCTGCCGTTCGCCAGTTTCGCCGGCCAGCAGGACACGTTCCTGAACGTGATCGGCGCGGATGCCGTGCTGGCGGCCGTCCGCCAATGCTGGGCCTCGCTGTGGACAGACCGTGCGGTGACGTACAGGGCGGTGCAGGGGATCGAGCCCTCGGCGGTGTCCCTGGCGGTGGTCGTCCAGCGCATGGTGAACGCGGCCGTGGCCGGAGTGCTGTTCACGGCCAACGCTGTGACCGGCCGGCGGCACGAGGCCGTCATCGACGCCAGCCCGGGGCTGGGCGAGGCGGTGGTGTCCGGGGCCGTCAACCCGGACCACTTCGTGATCGACAGCGCCACAGGACGGGTCCTCGAGCGGCGGCTTGGGGACAAGGGCATGCTCATCCGCCCCCTGCCCGGCGGCGGAACCGAGCGGGTGGCGCAACCCGGCGCAGGTTTAGCGCCCAGCCTTGACGATGCCCAACTGGCCGCGCTGGAGCTCCTTGGCCGCCGCGCGGAAGTACACTTCGGTTCCCCGCAGGACCTCGAATGGGCCATCGGCCAGGACGGCGCCGTGTGGCTGACCCAGTCCAGGCCCATCACCACGCTGTATCCGATGCCGGACAGGCCGCCGTCCGGGCCAGCGCCGCGCGTCTATCTGTGCTTCAGCCTGGCCCAGGGGCTGACCCGGCCGCTGACGCCGATGGGCCTCGCCGGCATCCGGCTGATTGCGTCCTCGGTCGCGGGGGCGGCACATTTCCCGGTGCCGGCGCCCCGTGACGGGCCCTCGCCCTACGCGGAGGCCGGTCAGCGCATTTTCTTCGATCTCACGCCCGTGGTCCGGAGCCGGGCCGGGCGTGCGATCGTCCCCCGGGTGTTCGACGTTATGGAGGCGCGCTCCGCGGCCGTGCTGCGAAACCTTTTCGCCGATCCCAGATTCTCCGTCACCATAAGGTCGCCGTGGCCGCTCCTGCGCCACGTTGTTCCGGTGGCGGCGCGGGCCAGAGTCCCGGAGACCCTGATCCGGGGCCTCATCCGGCCCGAGGCGGCGCTGCGCCGGGCCGACCGTGTGGGCGAACAGCTCAGGGCCGCACTCGCGGTGCCCGCCGGCGCCACGGCCGCGCAGCGCCTGGACCAGGTTGAGCAGATCCTTGGCCAGCGCGTCTTTGCCGTGGTTCCCGCCATCCTGCCGCTGCCCGCCTTGGGGTTCGCCTTGCTCGCCCTGGCCGGAAAACTCGCGGGGAACCCCGGGAACGGGGCGCTGCAGGAAGTCCTGCGGGGCCTGCCCAACAACGTGACTACCGAGATGGATCTGGACCTCTGGTCGCTGGCTACCGCCATCCGCAACGATCCGGCGTCGGCGGCCGTGTTCAAGGAAGCCGCACTGCCCGAGATAGCCCGGCGTTACCGGGCAGCGGATCTTCCCGGCGCCGTGCAGTCCGGGCTGTCGGACTTCTTGGGCCGGTACGGCCACCGCGCCGTGGCGGAGATCGACGTTGGAATGCCCCGCTGGTCTGACGACCCGACCCACATCCTCGGGGTCCTGGCCAACTATCTGCGAGTGGATGACCCGGCACTGGCCCCGGACCGGCAGTTCGGCAAGGCGGCGCGCGAGGCTGAGGCCCAGGTAGGGCGGCTTGTGGCTTCGGCCAGGCAGCGCAGCCGCCCGCGGGGTGCCCTGGTGCGGGCAGCGCTGCGCCGGGTCCGCATGTTCGCGGGACTGCGTGAACTGCCCAAGTACCATCTCGTGGAAGCGCTCAGTGCCGTCCGCCAGCAGCTCGCGGCCGTGGGCGCCGAACTCGCCGCGGCCGGGGCCATCGATGCGGCGGACGATATCTTCTTCCTTGACCTGACCGAGGCACACCGGGGGCTGGGCGGCGACGCGCTGCAGGGTGTGGTGGCGCAGCGCCGGGAGGCGTACGCGGCTGAACTTGGCCGCCGGCACATTCCCCGCGTGCTGCTCTCGGACGGCACGGAGCCCGAGGCAGTGCAAGCCAACGCAGTGCAAACCAACGCTGTGCGGTCTGGCGCCGGCGGTCGGGGCCCGGCGGGCGCCGACGGCGGTGCGGGGCAGCTCTCCGGCACGCCGGCCTCGGCCGGGACCGTCACGGCCCGGGCCCGCGTGATCCTGGACCCCCAGGGCGCGCACCTGGAACCGGGCGAAATCCTCGTGGCGCCATCCACGGATCCCGGATGGACTCCGTTGTTCCTGACCGCCGGCGGCCTGGTGATGGAAATGGGCGGGCCCAATTCCCACGGCGCCGTCGTGGCACGGGAATACGGGATCCCCGCGGTGGTGGGGGTCCCCGACGCGACCACGAGGGTCGCCACCGGCGACAAACTTACGCTCGACGGCGCCGCCGGCACGGTGACGCCGGCAGTGTGACGCGGGCCATGAGCGAAGTTCGCGGGTCCGAGGGCCAGGAAGCCGGGGCCACCGAAGTTCCCGCCGCGGGCACCCCGGGCCCCGACACACGGCCGCCCGAAAAGTCCGGGGCCGAAAACCCCGGGTCCGAGAGTCCCCTTGCCGGAGCGCCCGGCTCCGAAAAGCCCGGCTCCGAAAACCCCGGGTCCGAAAGTCCCGTTGCCGGAGCGCCCGGCTCCGAAAACCCCGCGTCCGAAAGTCCCGCTGCCGGAGCTCCCGGGTCCAAAAACCCGGACGTGGCCGCGGAGGCGGACCCGGACGCGCGGCTGCCGGCATGGCTCGTGGAGCGTCCGCTCACGGCCGGCTGGGCGTGGGCAGGGTTCTGGGCAGTGCTGATCGTGGCCGACGAATTCCTGGATCTGGCCGGCTGGTCCTGGTATGTGCTGGTCGGCATGGCCGCCCTGCCGACGCTGCTGGCAACCGTCGCCCTTCTGCACGCCACCCCGCGCAGCTACCTGTTGCCCCGCCGGGACACGGTCCTGGGCCACTTCTTTGTCCGCTTCCTTGCCCTGGTTGCCGCTTTCCTCGTGTGGGGCGTGTCCGTGGTCATGAGCGCCTCGATCTCAACCACCCTTCAGGCACTCGTCGGTGCGTCCGAACGCGAGGTCACCGCCGTGGGTTTCAACCTCTTGCTGGCCGCGATCCCGCTGGTGGTCTCCGTGCTGTGGCTGGTCTTCATCATCCGCTGCGCCTGGTTCCTGCGCCGGCTCCGGGGCTGGAAACAAGCGCCGGAACCGGGCGCCGTGCCCAAGAAGTTCCTGCGGGGCAGGCCTCGGCTGAGGCGGGTGGTGGTGGGCCTCGCCCATCCCGGTCTGCTGCTCGTGGCGGGCCTGGGCACCTCCGTGCTCGCCCTCCTGCTGGGCGCTGTGGAACTGACCATTAATGTGCTGAAGTAGGCAGCCGGGCTGCCGGGGCCAGGCGTACTGTTGACCTATGAGCTGCACTGAAGCGCGCATTTCTCAGACACGCATTCCTCAGACACGGATATTTGGATCATCTCTTCCCGGGGCGCGGTCACGGTGACGCGCAAGTGGCTGCGCTGGCTGCCCGCCGCCGCCGTTCCTGCTGTCATTGCCGCCGGCGCGCTGGCCGGATCCCTGCCTGCCAGGGCCGGGGATCCCCTGCCGACCAAAACGCCGGAACAGGTCTTGCAGTTGATCGCCCAGCACCGCACGCCTGCCCTCTCCGGAACCCTGGAACAGTCCTCCGAGCTCGGTCTTCCCGAGCTCCCCAAGACCGGCACCGGCCCGGATTCGTCCAGTACCGCATGGCTCGAATTGCTGGCAGGTCCGCACACCGCGAGGGTCTATCGCGACGGCCCGGACAACGCCCGAATCCAAGTGATGGACCGGCTGGCCGAACGCAACGCCGTCCGCCACGGCAACGAGGTTTGGTTCTACAACTCCAAGGACAACACGGCCTCCCATCTCCGGCTCCCGGCTGACCGGGCGGGCGTCAACCATCGCGGCGACGGCAGGGACGCTACGGCCGCCCCGGACCAACTCGCCACGATGCTCTTGGCCAAGATCGAACCGGGCACCGACGTGACGGTGGGCGCCGACGTCCAGGTGGCCGGCCGGGCCGCCTACAACCTGGTGCTGACGCCGAAATCCGATGCGACTCTGGTCGGGTCTATCGCCGTAGCCGTTGACGGCCAGACCGGGCTGCCACTGGGTGTGGAGATCAAGGCGCGCGGACAGGCGGATCCTGCCTTCCGCGTTACCTACACGAGCCTGACGCTCGGGGCCCCCGACGCGTCGGTCTTCACGTTCAGCCCGCCGCCGGGCGCCACTGTCAAGGAAATCCCGTCAACGGTACCGGAGCGCAAGCAGGGGAAGGACTCCGGGAACGCTAAGGCGCCGGCAGCCAAGGACAGCGTCCGCAAGCCGGCCGTCACCGGCTCTGGCTGGGAATCGGTGGTTGAGTTCCCCGCGGGAACGGCAGGCCCGGCCTCGGAGGCCAAGGCCCCGGCCCTGCTTGAACAGGCCGCTGTTCCGGTCCAGGGCGGCCGCCTCCTGTCCACGGCGCTGGTGAACGTTTTGGTGCTCGACGACGGCCGGGTCCTCGCCGGCTCCGTGCCACTGGGGCGGCTCCAGGCCGCTGCCGCGCAGAAGTGATGATCGGCGCGGTATCCGGCGACGGCCGGGTGACCCTCCGGTGACGGCCGCGTGAGCGCCGCCGGGCCGGGGGCCGAGCCGAGCATCGAGACCAGCAGCGGGCTGAGCATTGAGACCAAGGGCCTGACCAAACGGTTTGGCCAGCAGTTGGCTGTCAACGGCGTCGATCTGGCCGTGCCGAAAGGCGCGGTCTTCGGCTTTCTGGGCCCGAACGGCTCGGGGAAGACCACCACCATCAGGCTCCTGCTCGGCCTGGCCACGGCCAGCGACGGCTCCATGCGCGTCCTGGGCGAGGAGATGCCCCGGAAGCTGGCTGGCGTGCTTCCCCGGGTGGGGGCGCTGGTCGAGGGACCCGCGTTCTACCCGTTCCTCTCCGGCGCGGCCAATCTGCGCCGCATGGACGCCGCGGACCCCCACGGTTCGGCGGCGACGCGCCGCGCCCGGGTCCAGTCAGCCCTGGAACGGGTCGGTTTGACACACGCCGCGGACAAGCTGGTCCGGGCCTATTCCCTGGGCATGAAGCAGCGGCTGGGGATCGCCAACGCCCTGCTCGCTCCGCGGGAGCTCCTGGTGCTGGACGAGCCCACCAATGGGCTCGATCCCCAGGGCACCCGTGAAGTGCGGAGCCTGGTGCGATCGCTCGCTGCGGACGGCGCCACGGTGTTCGTCTCCAGCCACCTGCTGGCCGAGGTCGAGCAGATCTGCACGCATGCGGCCATCATGAGCGCGGGCCGGCTTGTGGCGCAGGGAACCCTGGCGGAACTGCGTGGGGCGGGCCAGGCAAGGATCCGGGTGCTGACCCCGGATCCGGGCACCGCGGCGCAGGTGCTGACCGGCATGGGTCTGACCGTGAGCGCCGACGGCCGCACTTCTGCAGGCACGGGCTCCGGTGTGGCTGGCTCCGGTGCCGCTGGTTCCGGGACGGACGTGGCCCTGTTCGCGGCACTGCCCACGGCTACGCCAGGTGCGGCAGCCCGGGAAGACGCGGGATCGGCTCTGGCCGTGGAGCCGGAAGCTGTGGTGGCGGCCCTCGTGGCGGCCGGGGTCCGGGTCCGCGGCTTCGCGACCGAACAGGCCAGCCTCGAGGACCGGTTCGTGGCATTGACGGGGGAGGGGTTCGACGTTGTCCAATAACAGCCCATCTTTGGGCGATCCACCCGCCGGACCACCAGCGGGCCCATCAGCGGGCCCATCAGTCGCCCCGGCCGACGGCCGACGTGCAGCGCCGGGCGGCCGCAGTGGAGCGGCCGCAGGCCCAGCTCGCGACGCCGGGGCAGGAGGGCCGCCGGTTCGGCGCGGATCCCTGACCGGCGGACTGCTGGCCTCCGAGCTCGGCGTGCTGTTCCGACGCCGCCGGACGTGGGCCATGTTGTGCGCGCTGGCGGCCATCCCGGTCCTGATCGCTGTGGCGGTGCGGGCCTCCTCGGCCGTGCCGCCGGGCCGCGGACCCGCCTTCCTGGACCGGATCGCCCAGAACGGCCTGTTCGTGGGCGTCACGGCCATGGTGGTTTCCGTTCCGCTGTTCCTGCCGCTCACCGTCGGAGTCGTGGCCGGGGACACCATCGCCGGGGAGGCAGGGCAGGGAACCCTGCGCTACCTGCTCGTGGCCCCAGCCGGGCGGATCCGTCTATTGATCGTCAAATATGCCGGGACGGCCCTGTTCGTGCTCGTTGCCCCGCTCGTAGTGGCACTGACCGGGGCCGGAATCGGCGCGGCGCTCTTTCCGGTGGGGCCCGTGACCCTGCTGTCCGGCGACACGATCGAGCCCGGCGAGGCAGTGGTCCGGCTCCTGCTGATCGCCGCCTACCTGGCGGTTTCACTGCTGGGGTTGTCGGCGATCGGACTGTTCATCTCGACCCTGACCGAC
The DNA here is from genome assembly GCF_056397785.1 of Arthrobacter sp. 05L421. Classification (NCBI taxonomy): domain Bacteria; kingdom Bacillati; phylum Actinomycetota; class Actinomycetes; order Micrococcales; family Micrococcaceae; genus Arthrobacter; species Arthrobacter sp. 05L421. The sequence continues at coordinate 72,842 of NZ_JBFTOC010000007.1, read as the reverse complement.
GTTCCTGTGGGGGCCATGGCGGCCACCGTGGTGCTCTCGGTCGTGGCCCAAGTCCTGGACGCGCTGCCGCAGTTGGGGTGGCTGCATCCCTGGCTCTTCACGCATTACTGGCTGGACTTTGGGGACCTGCTCCGCCAGCCGATTTCCTGGGACGCCTTTGCCAGCAACGCCCTCCTGCAGGGTGGTTACATCGCCGTCTTCGGCGCACTGGCCTACGGCAGGTTCATCACCAAGGACGTGCTCTCCTAGCCGGGACGGCCGGGCCAGTCCCGGGCCAGGACCGCGACTCGGGACGGCGTCTCAGCGCGCCGTCCCAGGACGGGGTCTCAGTAGCGGGCCACGTAGCCGTAGAGCTGCATCCCGGACATGGCGGCAACGTCGGTTACGGTGATGCCCGCGTCGGGATTGAGAGCCTGGACCACACGGCCGCCACCGAGGTAAATGGCCACGTGGTAGAAGCCCGGGGCCGAGCCCCAGACGAGCAAATCACCAGGCTGGGCCTGGGAGAGCGGGACGTGGACGGGGGCCTGCGCGAACTGCTGGGAGGCGGTGCGGGGCAGGTATTTGCCAGCAGCGGCGAACGCGTTCTGCACCAGGCCCGAGCAGTCAAACCCACGGGCCCCGGTTCCGCCGTACTGGTAGAAGTAGGGCGATCCAGTCTTGCCGAGTGCAACTGAAATCGCGGTCTGGTTTGAGCCGCCGGAAATCGGCGCCGGCACGGGAACCGGTACTGGGACAGGCACCGGAACCGGAACGTGAATCGGCGCCGGAGCAGGCGCCGGAGCGGGTGCAGGCGCCGGAACCGGAACGTACGCATGTACAGGCGCCGGCGCTGGTGCAGGTGCTGGTGCAGGCGCCGGAACGGGAGCCACCGGCGCCTGGGCCGGAGCCGGAGCTGCCGGCTGCTGTGCGGCCGAATCGTCCCCTCCCGGCGATGCCGGGGCAGGCTGGGAGCCCGTGGCCGGCGGCGGCGTCGCGGCGGCCGCCGCGGTCAGTGCCGCCAGCCGCTCCTGCTGGCGCTGACGGTCCAGGGCGTCCACCCGGGCCGATTCCAGTGCCGCGGTGGTGTTCCTAAGGTTTGCCAACTGGTCTACCAGCGCGATGCGCTGTGCTTTGGCATCCGTCACGGCCTGGCGCTGGGCCGCGGTGGCGCGGTCGGCGTCGGACTTGCGGTCTTCCGCGGTCGAGGCAGCCTCGTCGGCGGCGCGGTTGGCGTCCGCCGCGGCATCCGTCAGTGACTTTGCAGCGGCGGCCGCAGCTTCCGCGGACTCAAACGCCCGAGCTCGCCCGGCCGTTACGGCCTCCAGCGTGGCCGCATCTTCGAGGGCCTGTCCGCTGCCGCTGACAAAGCTGCTGAGCGCAGGATTCAATCCGCCGTTGCGGTACAGATCCCCGGCCAGCTGGCCGATCTGCTTGCGCGACTTGGCCTGTTCCGCTTCGGCGGCGGCAGCCCTGGCGGCCGCCACAGCCGCCGTGTCACGGCGAGTGGCCAGTTCCACGAGGGCCTCGCCGTAGGCATTGTTTGCTTGCAGGGACGCGGCGAGGCTGGCTTCCTGGCCCGCTGAGGCGTCGGCCAGCAGCCCGTCGATCCTGGTGACCTCCGCCGCCGTCGCGGTTTCACTGGACTTGGCGGCCGCGATCTCTTCCGGTGAGGGGATCTCCGGCGACGTCGGAACCTGGCCGGCCGCTGGCAGCTGTACGCGCCCGAATGCGGAAGTCAGTGGTGCGGCCTGTGCCGGGAGCGCGAGCGTTCCAAGGAGGACGACGGCGGTGCAGAGCACAGCCGTCTTGCGACCGGATCCGGTCCAACTCATGGGCAACCTCGCGAAGTCTCAGGCTGGAATGAGCGAGGTCGGATTTGGCGCGTGCAAGCCCCTCTGCGGATCACCCAGCAGGCATGAGGCTACGTGCCAAAGTTCACTTTGGCAACACGAGTCACATGAATAACATAAACAACACTGGTGTCATTTGGCCACGCACGCGAGGGGTGTGTCGTGCTGGCAGCGGGCCGCGCGGCCCCGCGGACGCTGCCCATCCCGGACGCGGGCACACCCCCGGGACGCTCCCGCACGCTGGCGCCGGCTCAGGCGTGCTGGTGCGACTCGTGCTCCGAATGCGTGACGGGCTCGAGCTGGAATGTGCAGTGTTCGGTGTCGAAATGGGAGCCCAGGCAGCTGGTGAGTTTGTCGAGGACCCGGTCAGCGCCCCGGGCACTGAGCGCCGTGTCCTCCACCACCACGTGGGCGGAGAAGACGGGGACGCCGGAGGTGATGGTCCAGATGTGGATGTCGTGGACGGATACCACTGCGTCCACCGAGAGGATGTGCTCGCGGATCATCTGAACGTCCACGCCCTTGGGAGTGGCTTCGAGGAGCACGTCCACGACGTCGCGCAGCAGGTGCCAGGCCCGGGGCAGGATCATCAGGGCGATGAGGATCGACGCAATGGTGTCGGCCGCCTGATACCCGGTGACCATGATGACCACCGCAGCCGCAATGACGGCAAAGGAACCCAGCAGATCCCCCAGGACCTCCAGGTAGGCGCCGCGGACATTCAGGCTCTCCTTCTGGGCGCCACGCAGGATCAGCAGCGATACCAGGTTGGCGACGGCGCCGAGGACCGCCGCTGCGAGCATGATGTCGGTGTGGACCTCCGGCGTTGAGCCGAGCCGGCGGATGGCCTCGGTGAAGATCACCACCGAGATGACGATCAGGACCAGGGCGTTGGCCAGCGCCGCCAGGACCTCTGCGCGCTGGTAACCGTAGGTGCGCAGATCGCTGGCGGGCCGGGTGGCGATCCACGCGGCCAGCAGGGCGATGGAGACGCCGGCGGCATCGGAGAGCATGTGCCCGGCGTCGGCGAGCAGGGCCAGGGATCCGGAGACGACGGCGCCTATGGTCTGCACGAGCACCACGGCGAGCGTGATGGCCAGGACGGCGACCAGGCGCTTGCGGTGCTTGGCAGTGCCAGTGATGCCGTGCGAGTGGCTGTGGTCGTGTCCCATGCCTACAAGGCTATCCCCAGCCAAGCTCGTGCAGCCGCGCGTCGCTGATGCCGAAGTGGTGGGCTATCTCATGCACCACGGTGACGGTGACTTCCTCGATCACGTCCTCCCGGGAGGCGCAGATGTCCAGGATGGGCTGGCGAAAGACCGTGATCCGGTCCGGCAGCGAGCCGGCGTCCCACCAGGAGTCCCGCTCGGTCAGGGGAACACCCTCGTAGAGCCCCAGCAGCACGGTGTCCGGGTCCTCGCCGGGCTGCGGGGTGTAGTCGTCCTCGATGAAGATCGCGACATTGCTCATGGTCTTCGCCAGCTCCGGCGGGATCCGGTCCAGGGCGTCACTCACCGCCGCCTCGAAATCGGCCTCGCACATCGGGAAGGGCCCGTCAGCCGGGCCGTCACTGCCGTCCCCGCCGTCGCTGCCGTCAGGAATGATCGGCAGGCCGGGCGGGAGGGATGAGGGCATAGGGAAACTCTAGCGGGACCGGCGCCGGGTCAGCCCCACGCCCACGAGGCAGATCACGCCGCCCACCAGGCCCCAGATGGTCGGAATCTCGCCCAGGACCAGCCAGGAGATCAGGATTGTGGTGCCCGGGACCAGGTAGGTGGTGGCGGCGAGGCGCCCCGCGTCAATGAGGGAGAGCGCATAGGCCCACGTGGTGAACGCGATCGCCGTGGGGAAGATGCCCAGATAGACCAGGCCCAGCGTGGCCGGCAGGGGAGCGGCCTGCAGCTCGGTGATCAACTGGCCGCTGAAGGGCAGGCAGCAGATGGCGCCCACCATGATGCCGAACCATGTCGCCTGGGCGGCAGGGAACTTGCGGAGCACCGGCTTTTGGACGATCACGCTCACGGCGGCCAGCGCGGCCGCGAGCAGGCAGAGCAGCACACCGGCCACGTCCGCCGTCGAGCGCTGGCCGGAACCCAGCGCAATGACGGCCACTCCGCCGAAGGCGATCAGGCTGCCGATGATCAGCCAACGCGGGAAGCCCTCTTTCAGGATCACTCCGGCCATCACGGCGACAAGGATGGGGTTGACGTTGATCAGCAGGGCTGCGGTGCCGGCGTCGAGCATGTGCTCGGCTGCGTTGAGGGCCAAGTTGTAGCCGCCGAACCACATGACGCCGTACGCCAAGATGGGCCACCATTCGCGGCCCCGGGGCAGCCCCTTGAGTTTCGGCACCACCAGCAGGCCCAGCACGACGGCGGCGACCGCCAGGCGGCCCAGCGTCAGGGAGCCGGGGGAGAAGCTCGGGCCCACGGCCCGGATCCCCACGAATGCCGAGGCCCACAGGACCACGGTGACGACGACGGCGGCGATGCCGAGCCGGCTGATCGGGGCCGGCTGTCGGGGAGAGACGGGCGCGGGTTGCGGGGCGGGTGCGGGGGCAGCGAGCGGAGACCCTTCGTGGGGGCCTGCGGACGGAGTGGGGCCGGATGCGGCGGTTGTTGCCATGTTGCCAATCTAGTCGCTCCCGTGCGGTCAGTACTGGCGGAAATCGGTCGCGTCTAGTCGAGATCCTGCCAATATGCCGGACGGCCTCAGCGGAGGACCCGCGCCGCCGCCCGCACGGCGTCTGCGACGTCGGTCAGCGCCGCCGAGCCGCGCCGCCACTGCTGCCAATAGAGGGCGACGTCCACGTGCGCGCCGGGAGAGAGCGCCTCGAGCCTCCCACTCTCAAGGTCTTCGCCGATTTCGAGCTCGGGCATCATGCCCCAGCCCATGCCCCAGCGGATGGCATCGCCAAACTCCTGGGCGGCTGGCACATAGTGGCGCGGCGGCTGCAGGGCTGCCCGGCTGAACCGGCGCAGCCAGCGGTCCTGCAGATCGTCCTTGCGGTCAAAGACCACGACGGGAGCCGCGGCCAGCGTAGCGGCGCTCACCCCGGCCCCAAACCGACGGCGGGTGAAGTCCGGAGCGCACACCGGAAAATAGCGCATGATGCCCAGCTTGCTGGACGAGCAGCCGGGCACGGGCTTGGCTGTCTCGGTGATGGCGGCAGCAGCGGCGCCGGCGCGCAGCAGGTCCAACGAGTGCTCCTGGTCCTCGCGCAGGATCTCCACCTGGACATTGTCGCTGGCCGCGGCGAGCCCGGCCAGCGCCCAAGTGTGCAGTGAATCGCTGTTGATCACCAGGGTCAGGCGCGTTCCGCCGCGGGATTGCTCCGGCTGCAGTTCCTGGGCCAGGTCCGCGGAGAGCAATTCCAGCTGCCGGGCGAACCGCACCACGGCCTCGCCGGACTCCGTGAGCCCGGGCGGCCGCGCGCGGGTCAGGACGGGCCGGCCAACGGCGGCCTCGAGGGCCCGGACACGCTGGCTGACGGCCGAGGGCGTCACGGACAGGTGGGCGGCTGCGGCGTCGAAGCTCCCGTGTGTGAGGATTGCGGCCAGCGTCCGGGCCTGCTCGGGGGAAATATCCATCATTAGCTCATCTTATGTATCAGCAGGAACTTTAACTGGTTTCATCTTCGGCGGGCCCCTACCGTGGACTGGTGATCCTTCCCCTGTTTTCCGGCCTCTCCGCCGGCCTGTCCCTCATTGTTGCCATTGGCGCGCAGAACGCTTTTGTCCTCCGCCAGGGCATCCAGCGCTCCCACGTCGTCATGGTGGTGGCAGTCTGCGCAGTTTCAGACCTTGTGCTGATTCTGCTGGGCGTCGCGGGCATCGGTGTCCTCCTGGACAAGGCGCCCGCTGCCCTCGTGGTGATCCGGTGGGTCGGGGCCGCGTTCCTCCTCGTTTACGGAGCGCTCGCGGCCTGGCGCGCGGTCCGGGGGGAGCAACTGGAGAATCCCGGCGACAAGCCGGCCGGCGGCCGGGCTGCCGTGCTGGGCACCTGCCTGGCCTTCACCTGGCTGAACCCGCACGTCTATTTGGACACGGTGTTGCTGCTCGGGTCCCTCGCCGCCGCCCAGGGCGAAACTGGCCGCTGGTGGTTCGCCGCCGGGGCAGGCCTGGGAAGCATCGCCTGGTTCACAGCCCTCGGGGCGGGGGCGCGATTCCTGACGTCCCTGTTCCAGCGCCGGGCGGCCTGGCGGGTGCTCGACGCCGGAATCGCCGTCGTGATGGTCACCCTTGCCGGGCTGCTGCTCACCTGAGCCGCTGCCTACTGTTCCGCCGACGCAGTGCTTAGGGATAGCCCAAGCTAATCCGGGGCTCCCCAGGTCACGGGCCGGTAGGCCCTTGCCCGCGCGCTGTGGTGGGGTGACGATTGCCGGTATGACCTCACCCTCAGCGTCAGCCCGCGAAAGAAAGCGTGCAGCCATCGGTACAGCCGCCTTCGCGGTTGCCCCCGCAACGGCCGCCGGTGTGGTGCCGTGGCTGCTGACCCGCTGGGAAGTGGCTTCCCCGGTCCCGGGCGGCGTGCCTGCGCAGATCACCGGCGCCCTGCTGATCGGCGCGGGCGCCGCTGTGATCGCGAACTCGTTTGTGCATTTCGCCGTTGAGGGCATCGGGACTCCCGCGCCCTTCGCCCCGCCCAAGAAGCTGGTGGTTGGCGGACTCTACCGGTACGTGCGGAACCCGATGTATGTGTCCATTGCGGCGGCTGTTGCCGGGCAGGGACTCCTGCTTGGCCAGCCGAAGCTCTTTGTGGCCCTGGGCATCGGCGCCGTCCCGGTAGTCGCGTTCGTCCGGCTGTACGAGGAGCCGGCACTGACCCGGAAGTTCGGCGCGGCCTACGAGGAGTACCGCCATAACGTCCCGCGCTGGCTGCCCAGGCTCACGCCGTGGCGGCCCGAGGGACCGGAACCGCCCCGGGACGAACGCTAAGGCGCGGGCCTGGGGAAGGCCGCTACTTTCCGCGCCCGGCCCACTCCAGCAGCCGATCCAAGGGCCAGGTGGTGACGATCCGCTCGGCGGGCACACCGTTCGCGGCCGCGCGCTCGGCGCCGTACTGCAGGAAATCCAGCTGGCCCGGCGCATGGGCGTCACTGTCGATGCTGAACAGGCAGCCGGCGTCGAGGGCCAGCCGGATCAAGTCGTCCGGCGGATCCTGCCGTTCGGGACGGGAATTGATCTCGACAGCCACGTTCTTCTCGGCGCACGCCGCGAACACCCGCCCGGCGTCGAACTCGGACTGCGGCCGGGTTCCCCTGGAGCCCTGCAGCAGCCGGCCGGTGCAGTGGCCGAGGACGTTCATCTGCGGATCATTGATTGCGCCCAGCATCCTGTCGGTCATGGTGCGCCGGTCGGAACGGAGCTTCGAGTGGACGCTCGCCACCACGATGTCCAGTTGCTCCAGCATGTCCGGGGACTGGTCCAGGTTGCCGTCCTCCAGGATGTCCACCTCGATCCCGGTCAGGAGGCGGAAGTCCCCGCCGTCGCCGTTGATCTCTGCAACAACGGCCAGCTGTTCCCGAAGGCGCTCGGCGCTCAGGCCGTTGGCGATGGTGAGGTTGGGGGAGTGGTCCGTCAGGGCGAGATAGTCCCGGCCCAGCGTCCGGGCGGCGTCAGCCATGAGTCCGATCGGGGACCCGCCGTCGGACCAGTCGCTGTGGCTGTGCAGGTCCCCGCGGAGGGCGGAGCGCAGTTCGGTGCCGCCGGTCGCGAGGGGCTGCTGCCCGCGCTGGCGCAGGCCCTCAAGGTAGTCGGGGACGCCGCCGTCGACCGCCTGCCTGATGACTTCGAAGGTTCTGTCCCCGATCCCCTTCATGCTTTTCAGCCTGCCGTTGCGTGCCCGCGCCGCGACCTCGTCCGGGTCCAGGGCGCCGATAATCCCGGCCGCCTTGCGGAACGCCTGGATCTTGAAGGTGGGGGCGAGCTCGCGTTCCAGCCAGAACGCAATCTCATTGAGGGCATCAACGGCATCCATCCGTCCATCTTGCACCCACCTCGCACCCATCCTGCATGGGTGCGAGCCAGATTTTGGATAATCCGGGGGTCTGCCCTTATAGTTTTATAGTCCAGTTCGGAGGAACCCGAAAGGACAAAAACGACAGGCTTCGGCCCTTAATTTTTGCCCAGAAATGTTCAACCGAATGGCGTCCTGGCCCCCATCGTCTAGCGGCCTAGGACACCGCCCTTTCACGGCGGCGGCACGGGTTCGAATCCCGTTGGGGGTACGCAGGGAACTGGTCAAGCCGGATGGAAAAGTCTGGTAGGCTAAAGGCCTTGAAAATTTGCGGTAGCGATACCGCAGACAGCAAGAAACACGCAACACAAGCAGTAAAAAGCAAGGCCCTGTAGCGCAGTTGGTTAGCGCGCCGCCCTGTCACGGCGGAGGTCGCGGGTTCAAGTCCCGTCAGGGTCGCTCTGATTGCCGGAAGAGATTTCGGCTCTCAAGGTGACATGTCACCTAGGCTCTGTAGCTCAGTTGGTAGAGCGTTCGACTGAAAATCGAAAGGTCACCGGATCGACGCCGGTCGGAGCCACCACTGGGAAGCATCAGTTCATTGAGAACTGGTGCTTTTCTTCTTTAACACCATCGACTGCTCCGCAGGTGCCCTTCTGAGGGGTCAAAAGGGCACTTGCGGAGCAATCGACGGGTAGGCCGGGACTGCGTCGATGGGCGGGCGACGGCGGCGGCCGGTTGGGGGCCGGGCCGGTGGCCGGGCTAGACTCGCACGCTGGGGAAAGAACACCAAGGCCGCCGGCAGTCCGGTCCGGGCAGGCGGCGCAATCTCAACCGAAAAGTGATTCTGCAACGTGATTTCGAAGAATATTGCCCGTCCTCTCACCGCCGCCGCGTTCCTCGCCGCCCTCGCCCTCACCGGTTGCTCGGCACCCCAGGCTGGCAGTGCGCCGTCGTCTGCCGCGGCCTCGCCAGCTGCTTCCGCCTCCGCCACGCCGAGCCCCAGCGCTTCGTCCGGACCCTTTGGCAGCTTCTCCAGCGCCGCCGAGGCCTGCACCAAGATCACCGAGCAGGCCACCGGCGCCACGCTCCTGCCCCTGTCGGCCGCCCAAGGCAAGACCGCGCAGCTGGAACAGTTCAAAGCCGACCTGGCCGAGACCGCCGAGCGAGTCCCGGACAGTCTCAAGGCCGACTTCGCCAACCTCAAGGAGGTGGCCGTCGCGGGCGTCACCGACCAGACTGTCTTCTCCAGCGGCAAGCTGCAGGCGGCCATGGCGCCCGTAACAACCTGGATCGCCACCAACTGCAAATAGAGAAGTTGGACCGGGTCCACGCCCGCACTGGCTCCCGGTTGATGTCGCGCCGCTGACGGGCGGACGCCAGTCCCTGCTCCGGACGCCTGCTCCCTGATGCACTGGCCCGTTCCCGCGGCCCCCACCTGCGGCGGCGGTGGGAACGGGCGCCGCAAGATTCCCCCGCGCGGCCCGAGGCAGGGACTAGGGTGGTGTCAAAGAGAAGGGGGAGTGCTTTATGGAATACCAGAATTCTCAGCCCGTCGCCGGACCTGCGGCCGGTCCTGCGGCTAGTCCTGCGGCTGGTCCTACGGCTGGTCTGCCCGTCGCCGGCCAGCACATTGCCAATCATGCGGCCGGGCTGCCCGGTGACGGCCTGTCCGTGCCGGCCGGCACCGGCCGCACGGTCATATCGGAAGCCGCCGTCGCCAAGGTCGCGGGCATCGCCGCCCGATCCGTACCCGGTGTCTACTCGTTGGGATCAGCGCCGTCACGTGCCCTCGGGGCCATCCGCGACGCCGTCGGCAGCGCCGATCACGCGGCGGGCGTCCGCGTCGAGGTCGGCGAAACTCAGGTCGCCGTGGATATCGACCTCGTAGCGGTGTACGGCACCCCCCTGCATCCCCTCGCGGACCAGATCCGCGCTGCCGTCTACTCCGCCGTCGAGGAACTGGTGGGGCTCGAGGTGATCGAGGTAAATATCGAGATCAATGACGTTTATGTGCCCGGCCCGGCCAAACCCGCCGCGTCCGTCGAGGCCCGGCCGGTCAGGGAGGCAATCCAATGAGTCTGACGGTAGTGGGAATCGCTATGGGGGCCTTCGTGGCTTTCATGTCCTTCCAGTTCGGCGTCTGGGGCTTCCTCGGTGCGTTGCTCTTCATGGGCATCGGCGCCCTCTTGGGCCGCGCCGCAGAGGGGAAGCTGGACCTGCGCAGCGTGTTGGACGCCCTCACGGGCCGGCGTTCCTCCTCATGAACATGACGGCTGAAACGCCGATCCGCCGCACCGCGCTGGCCGGGCACAACCGCATCAGCACCCAGGCCCTGACGAGCGTGGCCCGGGCGGCCGCGGGTGAGGCCCTCGGCGTGCCGGCGCACGACGTGCGGGCCGAGTGGTCGGACGATGACGGGCTGCTCGCGCTCTCGCTGGTCATGCCGGTCGCGGTCCCGAACCTCACGATGGTCCTGCGGGATCCCGGCCGCCTCGCTGCCTTTGGCGGTTCCATCTGGGACCGGGCCGTCGCCGCCAAAGCCCAGATCTTGCGGCGCGTGACCGAGCTGACCGGGGCGCAGCTGAGCCGCGTGGACATCCGCATCAGCGGGGCCACCGTGCGCGGGGGAGGTCGGGTGCGTTGAGCCAGGATACCCAGAACGCCGGTCTCGGTTCCGGCGCGCACGACGCCGACGCGGCGCCCGGGAGCGGGCCGCTAGGTTCAGGTGCCGCGGGCATGGACCGTATTTTGAAACGGGAGACGCACTCATCGCGGGCTGTCGTCTCCGTGATCGCGGCCGCCCTGGTGATGGCGGTGTGCGGTTATGCGCTGCTCGAGACCGCTGTCCGGGCGACCGGGCAGCCGCCGTGGCTCGTGGATCCGCAGACCGCGGCCGAGCGCGTGGTCGCGCTGCCGGCCGGAATAGGGCCGCTGCTGCTCGTCGTCACCGGCGCCGTGATCGCCATGGTCGGATTGTTTTTCTTCCTCAACGCCGTGCTGCCCGGGCGGCGGGCGCGCCACCTGCTTCCGGACCGCCGGGCCGCCGTCGTGGTGGACGATGAGGTGATTGCCGCGGCCCTGGCGCGCCGGGCCCGGCTGGCCGCAAACGTGGCTCAGGAGCAAGTGATGGTGGTCGTGTCGCGGAACCGGGTCATGGTCAACGTCCGGCCGACCTCCGGCGTGCCGCTGCGCCCGGACGCCGTCCTTGACGCCGTTCGGCGTGAGCTGCAGGACATGGGCCCGTGGCCGATGCCGGAAGTGCGGATCCAGGTGTCCACGGCAGGGGTGGTGGGCGCATGAACAACACTCCCCGGGTCCTGAACCGCATCCTGATCGGCATCCTTGGCATCACGCTTCTCGCCATTGGCGTCCTCTTGGTGCTGCTGGCGACCGTCCCCGCCGTCGGCGTGTGGTGGCATGAGTGGGCTGGGGGCGTCCTGAACTTCTGGCTCGATTTGTTCGAACGGACGCAGTTCCCGCGCCGCCAGGGTAGCTGGCTGTGGCTTGTCATCTGTTTTGTCCTGGTGGTGGTGCTTGGCCTGATGGTGGCCTGGATTGCCCAGCAGGGCAAGGGCCGGACCAGCCTGCTCGTGGCAGAGGAGGACCCGGGCGACGCGCCCGGCAATGTCGGAATCGGCCACGGCGTGGCGGAGCAGACGCTCCGTGCGGTCCTCGCGGATCGGCCCGACCTCGCCGGCGTCACGGTAGCCGCCTACGAAATCAAAGGGGAGCCGTCCCTCAGGATTCGGGTGGAGCCCCGCCAGGGCGTCGCCCCGCATGCGCTGGCCGCCGAGATCTCTTCCCTAGTCGAAGCGCTCGACGAGGTGATCGGCAAGCGCACCCCGGTCCTGGTCCACATCGGATCCGGGGCGCGGTCGCGGTTTGGCCGGGCCGAGCGGGTCCGCTGAGGCGTCTGCCCTCCGGGCCGCGGAATCTCCTTTGCATAAAGGTTTGATGTAAACGCTTGCATCAGCAGGGTCTGTTGATTACTGTGATGGTCGGCACACCATCAGTACGGCCGTTTTTCACCGGTACTCAGCGAGGAGCACTCCAGTATGAAAACCCGCAATTTCCTACTTCCCGTCGCCACGGCAGGCATTTTGGCTATCACCCTTTCGGCGTGTGGCGGCGGAGGTGGCGGCACTACCAGCGGCAGCGACGCCGCCTCGCAGGGCCTGGACGGCCGCGGCCCCATCACTTACGTTCAGGGCAAGGACAACAGCAACGTGGTCCGCCCGCTGATCGACAAGTGGAACGCGGCCCACCCGAACGAGAAGGTCACCTTCAAGGAGCAGACCGATCAGGCCGACCAGCAGCACGACGACCTCGTCCAGCACTTCCAGGCCAAGGACCCCGGCTACGATGTTGCAAGCGTCGACGTCGTCTGGACCGCGGAATTCGCTGCGAAGGGCTGGCTGCAGCCGCTCAAGGACAAGATGGCGCTGGATACCTCTGCCTTGCTGAAGCCGACCGTCGACGCCGCCTCCTACAAGGGCACGCTGTACGCGGCGCCGGAATCATCTGACGGCGGCATCCTTTACTACCGCAAGGATCTGGTCCCCACGCCCCCGAAGACCTGGGACGAGATGATGGGCATGTGCTCCATCGCCAAGACCAACAACATCGGCTGCTACTCGGGGCAGTTCAAGAAATATGAGGGGCTGACCGTCAACGCCTCGGAGGCAATCAACTCCGCAGGCGGAGCCGTGCTCGATTCAAATGGCAAGCCCAGCCTGCTCACCACTGAGGCAAAGGCAGGCATGGCGAACCTGGTCAAGGCCTACGCCGACGGCCAGATCCCCAAGGAAGCCATCACGTTCCAGGAAGAGGAAAGCCGCCAGGCGTTCCAGGACGGGAAGCTGCTGTTCCTGCGCAACTGGCCCTACGTCTACAACCTGGCCACCACCGAAGGATCCTCGAAGGTCAAGAGCGTCCTGGGCATGGCCGCCCTTCCGGGCAAGACCGGACCGGGTGCATCGTCGCTCGGCGGCCACAGCGCCGGCGTCAGCGTGTACTCGAAGTACAAGGCCACGGCCCTGGACTTCCTGAAGTTCCTCACCTCGGCAGAGACCCAGAAGTTCTTCGCCACGCAGGGTTCGCTCGCCCCGGTGATCGGCACGCTCTACGACGACAAGGAACTCGTCGCCAAGCTGCCGTACCTCCCGGTCCTGAAGACCTCGATCGAGAACGCCGTGCCGCGCCCGGTTACCCCGTTCTACCCGGCCGTCACCAAGGCCATCCAGGAAAACGCGTACTCGGCCATCAAGGGCGAGAAGACCGTAGACGCAGCACTGTCTGACATGCAGAAGTCCATCGAATCCGCTAGCGCGGGACAGTAGGTCCATCATGGCAACTGAAGTAGGCCCGACGTCGGTCAAGGCACCGGCGTCGGGCGGGGCCCCGATCCACCACGCACCCAAGGGTGTTGGAGAGGACAACCGCATCGCGACGCAGGGGCGCTGGGCAGCCTGGCTCCTGGCGCCGACTATTCTCGCATTGTCGGTCGTGATCGTTTACCCGATCATCACCGCCATTGTGATGTCATTTCAAAAGGATGCCGGTCTGGACCCCGCCACGGGTCTCTTCGTAGAGGGTGGCCCGGCCGGCTTCTCGAACTACGTCAACTGGATTTTCCAGCAGTGCCCGGCTCCGTCCGGCGGAACCGTTGACTGCCCGCCGGGTACCCTCGGTGCGCAGTTCTGGTCTGCCACTGGCACCACCTTCTTCTTCACCATCGTCACGGTGGGACTGGAGACGGTGCTCGGCTTCTGGATGGCAGTCATCATGGCGCGGGCCTTTGCGGGCCGGAGCCTGGTCCGCGCAGCTGTCCTGGTGCCGTGGGCCATCCCCACCGCCGTGACGGCCAAGCTGTGGCTGTTCATCTTCGCCTTCGAAGGCATCGGCAACAAGCTCTTCAACACCACCATCCTGTGGACCGGCAGCGAGTGGCCGGCGAGATGGGCCGTGATCATCGCGGACGTCTGGAAGACCACGCCGTTCATGGCGCTGTTGATTCTTGCCGGCCTGCAGATGATTCCCGCGGAAGTGTACGAGGCAGCCAAGGTTGACGGTGCCTCGGCCTGGCAGCGGTTCCGGATGATCACCCTCCCGCTGGTGAAGCCGGCGCTCATGGTGGCCATCTTGTTCCGCACCCTGGACGCACTGCGCATGTTCGACCTCCCGTACATCCTGACGGGTGGAGCGAACAACACCACAACGCTCTCCATCCTGGTAATTAACCAGATCAGGCAGGGCTTCAACGCGGCGGCGGCTTTGTCCACCATCACGTTCATCATCATCTTTCTGGTGGCTTTCATCTTCGTACGCTTCCTCGGAGCGAACGTGGTGGAGCAGCAGACCGGCGCAGGTAAGGGGAAGAAATGACCGCCGCGACGAGCGCCGCAACCGAGCTGCGCGCAGAGCAGGACCGGGGACGGAAGGTCGCGCAGAACCGCGAGAAGTGGGCCCAGGGCCGCACGTACATCAGTGCGGTTGTGATCCTCTTCTGGTGCCTGGCTCCGGCCTACTGGATGGTGGTGACGGCGTTCCGCGACGTCGGTTACACGTACGACACCTCGATCCTGCCGACCCACGTGACGCTGGACAACTTCAAAACGGCGTTCGACACGTCCTTCGGCAACCACTTTGGCCAGGCACTGCTCAACAGCCTGTTCATCGGTACCGTCGTCACCATTGTTTCGCTGGTGATCGGCGTTTTCGCCGCCTACGCCCTGGCCCGCCTGAACTTCAAGTTCAAGTACCTCGTCCTGGGCTTCATCCTGGGGGCTTCCATGTTCCCGGGCGTCGCCCTCATCACTCCGCTGTTCCAGCTCTTTACGAACATCGGCTGGATGGGTACCTACCAGGCCCTGATCATCCCGAACATCTCGTTCGTGCTGCCGCTGACGGTCTACACCATGACCTCCTTCTTCCGGGAGATGCCGTGGGAGCTCGAGGAATCGGCTCGGGTGGACGGCTGTACGCAGGGACAGGCGTTCCGGAAGGTCATCATGCCGCTGGCCGCGCCGGCCATCTTCACCACGGCCATCCTGGCGTTCATTTCCTCGTGGAATGAATTCCTGATCGCCAGCCAGCTCTCGTCCGACGCAACGCAGCCGGTCACCGTGGCCATTGCCAGCTTCGCCGGTGCGCAGCCCAACCAGATCCCGTACACCGCGATCATGGCGGCGGGAACCATCGTGACCATTCCCTTGGTCATCCTGGTGCTTGTATTCCAGCGCAAGATCGTCGCGGGCCTCACCGCCGGCGCGGTCAAGTGAGGATGGCGTCCAGTGAGGGTTCTTTCATGACTGACGATCAGAATCTGGGCCACGTGCCGGCAACGCGTCGAAAGGTGCGCTCCGGTGAGGACTTCGACATCATCATCGGGTTCCTCGGCTTCTGGGCCGCCGTGCTGCTGGTGGTCACCGTCTGGATGGAAGTGACCGCCCAGCCGGCCCTCTTCTGGGCGCTGGGACTGCTGGCCATGCTGCTGGCCATCTACGGGATGATCCGGCTGCGCCGGCGTCTGCCCGGACGCACGGCCAGCCGGCGCCGCTAGGCAGCCAGGGGCCAGGACTATTCATCTGCCGCGGGGGAGGCAGGCGCAGCACGTCTGCGGGCAGCCGACAGGCTTCCGCGGACCGTCAACAAGGGGACAAAGGTGGCACGGACAGAAAGGGCGCAGCGCGGCGGCCACTCCGGCGTCAGCATTGAGGATGTTGCCGCCGCTGCCGGCGTATCCACGGCCACCGTATCCCGGGCAGTCCGCGGACTGCCCCGCGTTTCCCCGGCGACGCGGGAGAAGATCCTCGGTATTGCCGAATCCTTGGGCTACGTCGCCTCGTCCTCGGCGTCCGGCCTGGCGACGGGCCGGACCAAAACCATCGGAGTGCTGGCCCCGTTCGTCAGCCGCTGGTTCTTCTCCAAGGCCATCGAGGGGGCGGACCGGGAACTGCACTCCCGCCAGTACAACCTGTCCCTCTTCAACCTCGGCGGCCACGGCAGCAACCGTGAGCGGCTATTCAGCAAGACCATGGTCTATAAGCAGATAGACGCCTTGCTGGTCCTCTGCATGGCGCTCACCCATGAGGAAATCGAGCATCTCCAGAAGATCGATATCCCGCTCGTGGTGGTGGGCGGCCATGTGGAGGAATGCCCCTACATTGGCATTGACGACTACGCCGCTGCCGCCACCGCGGTCCGCCACCTGATCGGGCTGGGCCACACCGACATCGCGCTCCTGCACGGTGACGACGAAACCGACCTCAACTTCGACGTCCCCCGGGTCCGGATCCAAGCTTTCCATGACATCATGCGCGAGGCCGGGCTGCCCGCCCGGGCCGAATGGGACGTGTGGGGGGACTTCACCGTCCGCAGCGGCCAGGAAGCGTTCCGGCGTCTCTGGGCCACCGACGGGCCCAAGCCCACAGCAATCTTCTGCGCCTCGGATGAGATGGCCATGGGCGTCATCTTCGAGGCCAACAAGGCCGGTGTCCGCGTCCCGGAGGATTTGTCGGTCATCGGCATCGACGACCACGACTTCGCCGAAGCCATGGGCCTCACCACGGTCGGGCAGCGGCCGGACCTGCAAGCCGAACTCGGCACCAAGATGCTGCTGGACGAGCTCGACGGAATTGCCGGGGCCGTGCAGTCCGCAGTGGCGCCGCACCGGCTGATTGTGCGGACAACGACGGCGCCGCCGGTACGGACGTCCGCGCGGCTCCGCTAGCGCGTTCGGCCGTGGCGGCCGTCCCGCAAGGACTGCAGGGTTGCGGTCCGGCCTGGCTTAGGAAGCGCGGGCCAGTTGGCGGATCGGCACCCAGCGCGAGGCCAGCCGGCGGTAGGCCGCGGCGGCACCGGTCATGTCGCCCTCCGCCAGGCATTCGATGCCGAGGCGGACGTCCAGCGGCGAATCGTCCGGGTAGACCTTGTCTGCCACGCCGCCGTAATCGAGTTCCACTGCCGAATCCGGGTGGAACAGCTCAAGCCATTCCGTGAGCTGGGTCAGGTCCTCGAGCATGTCGAGATCGGGTGCGGCCAAGGCCAGGTGCGCCACCGCGTAGCTCACGCGCTCCAGTGCGTTGCCGATGCCCGCACGGATGCGGACCGTCACGATGTGCCCCTCGGATTCGACGACGTCGGTGGGATCCGATTCCTGGAAGAGGCAGAACCAGCTGAACGGGATGCCCCAGGTGGACGCCCGGGTGTGGACCCGGCTCAGGCCATCGTGGGCCCGCACCTCATCAATGCGTTCCTGGTGCTTGTCCCGCTGTTCTTCCGGGATCAGGAGCTGGGCCAGCGGCCCGTGGATGCCTTCCATCAGGGCATTGGCGGCCAACCCGGCGCGGAGGACCATCTGGCTGGGGCAGTACAGCAGCCGCTCGGCCTGCGGTGCGGCGGCGGTGCCGGGCTCGGCGGCGTCGTGCGCTGAGCCGGTGGGCGCCCGCCGTGCCGGGGCGGGGACAACGCGCACGAGGTCCGTCCGGCCGGTGGGAAACGGGTCCCCGTCGGACCGGGTGATGCGGCCCAGGGACGCCAGGAGCTCGGCGTTCTCCACGGCAGCACGGGACGCCTGGCCGACGCCGGCGGCCCGCAGGGTTTCCTGCTGCTTCTCGGGGAACGCCTCGAGGGGCTCGTAGATCCGGAGCGCGGAAGAGAACGGCAGCCCGGCCTGTCCGTGGTAAATGTTCCCCGTCATAGGATCACGACGCTTCCTGGGCGGCAGCCATTAGTCCGCCAGTTCCGCAAGCACCGGGGCGTGGTCCGAGGCGCCCTTGCCCTTGCGCTCCTCGCGGTCGATCATCGCACCGGTGACCCGTGCCGCCAGGGCCGGGGAGGCAAGAATGAAGTCGATCCGCATTCCCTCTTTTTTCGGGAAGCGGAGCTGCGTGTAGTCCCAATAGGTGTAGACCCCAGGTCCCGGGGTGTGCGGGCGGACCACATCCTGGAACCCCGCCTCCTCAAAGGCGTGGAAGGCGGCCCGCTCAGGCTCGCTGACGTGGGTCATGGCGTTGGCGCGGAAGAAATCGATGTCCCAGACGTCGTCGTCCTGCGGCGCGATATTGAAGTCACCCATCAGCGCGATCTGCGCCTGGGGGTCCTCCTTGACCCAGGTGCCGGCTTGGGTTTTCAGGATGTCCAGCCAGTTGAGCTTGTAGGGCATGTGCTCGTCATCGAGGGAGCGGCCGTTGGGGACGTAGAGGCTCCAGACCCGGACACCGCCGCAGGTGGCGCCGATGGCGCGGGCCTCCTGGACGGCGTCCTTGCCGTTCTTGCCGAATACCGGCTGGTCCAGGAAGGTGCGTTCGACGTTGTCGATTCCCACCCGGGAGGCGATCGCCACGCCGTTCCACTGGCTCAGGCCGAAGTGCGCCACCTCGTAGCCCATGCTCTCGAAAAGCTCCCAGGGGAAGTTCTCGTCCTTGCACTTGGTTTCCTGGATGGCCAGGACGTCACAGTCCGTGCGCTGGAGCCAGGCCTCCACACGGTCGGCGCGGGCACGGAGCGAGTTCACATTCCAGGTAGCTATCTTCACAGTCCCTAACTTACCGAACTTGGCCCCCGGACAAAGCGGCCGGCGGCGTCCGTCCCTCTGGAAATTAGTAGGAAGTCCGAGTATATTCGGCTGCAGAGATGATCTAGGTCACATGCAAAGGAGCATTCGGTCATGGTTCGAGAACTATCCCATTACATTGACGGGCAGCGGGTGGACGGCACCTCCGGCCGGTTCAGCGATGTGTTTGATCCCTGCACCGGCGAGGTCCAGGCCAGGCTGCCGCTGGCCAGCGCAGAGGAAGTGCGCAATGTGATTGCCAGCGCGGAAAAGGGGCAGGTGGAATGGGCTGCGATGAACCCGCAGCGCCGCGGCCGGATCCTGCTCAAGTTCGTGGACCTGGTCAACGAGCACATGGACGAGCTCGCCACCCTGCTCTCCTCCGAGCACGGCAAGACCTTCCTCGACGCCAAAGGTGACATCCAGCGCGGCATCGAAGTGGTCGAATTTTCCGCGGGTGCCCCGCATCTGCTCAAAGGCGAGTTCTCGGACAACGCCGGCACCGGCGTTGACGTGCACTCGATGCGGCAGCCCCTCGGCGTGGTTGCCGGCATCACGCCGTTCAACTTCCCGGCCATGATCCCGCTCTGGAAGTCCGGGCCGGCGCTCGCCGCAGGCAAC
The DNA here is from genome assembly GCF_056397785.1 of Arthrobacter sp. 05L421. Classification (NCBI taxonomy): domain Bacteria; kingdom Bacillati; phylum Actinomycetota; class Actinomycetes; order Micrococcales; family Micrococcaceae; genus Arthrobacter; species Arthrobacter sp. 05L421. The sequence continues at coordinate 53,873 of NZ_JBFTOC010000007.1, read as the reverse complement.
GCCTTCATCCTTAAGCCTTCCGAACGGGACCCCTCCGTGCCGCTGCGCCTGGCCGAGCTCTTCACCGAGGCGGGCCTCCCCGACGGCGTCTTCAACGTGGTCAACGGTGACAAGGAGGCCGTGGACGCGCTGCTGGAGGATCCCCGGGTCCAGGCCATCGGGTTCGTCGGCTCCACGCCCATTGCCCAGTACATCTACGCCACGGCCGCAGCGAACGGCAAGCGCGCCCAGTGCTTTGGCGGCGCCAAGAACCACATGGTGATCATGCCGGACGCGGACCTCGACATGGCCGCGGACGCCCTCATCGGGGCAGGCTTCGGCTCCGCAGGAGAGCGCTGCATGGCGATCTCGGTGGCCGTTCCGGTCGGCCAGAAGACCGCGGACGTGCTCGTGGAGAAGCTGCAGGCGCGGATCGCCGGCCTCAAGGTGGGCCACAGCCTTGCCAAGGACTCCGACTTCGGCCCGGTGGTGGCGGCCTCCGCGAAGGAGCGGATCGAGGGCTACATCGCCTCCGGCGTCGAAGAAGGCGCCAGCCTCGTCACGGACGGCCGCGGGCTAGCGGTGGAAGGCTACGACGGCGGCTTCTGGGTCGGTCCCACGCTGTTCGACAACGTCACCAAGGATATGAAGATCTACAAAGAGGAGATCTTCGGCCCGGTCCTGAGCGTGCTCCGCGCCGAGGACTACGACGAGGCGCTCCGGCTCTGCAGCGAACACGAGTTCGGCAACGGCGTGGCCATCTTCACCCGCGACGGCGACGCCGCCCGCGACTTCGCCAGCCGGGTCCAGGTGGGCATGGTGGGCATCAACGTCCCCATCCCCGTGCCGATCGCCTACTACACCTTCGGCGGCTGGAAGGCCTCCGGATTCGGCGACCTCAACCAGCACGGAGCCGACGCCTTCCGCTTCTACACGAAGACCAAGACGGTCACGAGCCGCTGGCCCTCCGGCATCCGTTCCGGCAGCAGCTTCGTCATGCCGGAAGGCAGCTGATGGGGGCGGAAGTTGCGCGGGAAGCGGACAGCGGAGCAGCGGCCGGCGAACGCCTGCCCGGGGAAGCCGCGGAAGTCCTGTTTGAACGGCGCGGCAGCCTCGGCGTAGTGACCCTCAACCGGCCCACGGCCGTCAACGCCCTGACGGCCGGGATGGCCGCCGCCATGCTCGAACAACTCGCGCTCTGGGCCGAAGACGACGCCGTCGCCACGGTACTGGTCCGCGGCGCCGGCGACCGCGGACTCTGCGCCGGCGGCGACATCGTCGCCATCTACCGGGACATGCTCGACGGCGGGGACGCCACCGCGGACTTCTGGGCGGACGAGTACCGGCTGAACCTGCTCATCTCTGAATACCCCAAGCCGTACGTGGCGTTCATGGACGGGCTGGTCCTCGGCGGTGGCGTGGGGATCTCGGCCCACGGCTCCGTGCGGATCGTCACCGAACGCACCCGCACGGGCATGCCCGAAACAACCATCGGGTTCGTGCCCGACGTCGGCGGCACCCTGCTGCTCTCCGGCTCGCCGGGGGAGACCGGCACCCACGCGGCCCTGACCGGCGCCCACCTGAGCGGCGCAGACGCGCTGTTCCTGGGCCTCGCCGACCACTTCGTGCCCTCCGCCAGCCTGGCTGAACTCGCAATGGCGCTCGAGACCGAGGCGGCGGACGCCGCCGTCGCCCGTTTCGGGGAACCGGCTCCGCAGTCAGTCCTCGCCGCACAGCAGGAATGGATCGACGCCTGCTACTCCAGCGACGACGCCGAGGAAGTCCTGCGCCGGCTGCGCACGGTGGGCGGGGAGGCCGCGGGCGCCGCGGACACCATCGAGGCCAAGTCGCCGACGGCGGTGAAGGTAGCCCTGGAGTCCCTGCGCCGAGTCCGCGGACTGAGCCTGGAGCAGGCGCTCGAGCAGGAGTACCGCGTGGGCCTGCGCTTCCTCGCCGGACCGGACTTCCGCGAAGGGATCCGCGCCCAGGTGGTGGACAAGGACCGCAATCCCCGCTGGAAGCCCGCCACCCTCGCGGAGGTCACGCGAGAGGACGTCGCGGCCTACTTCGCCCCGCTGGGCGGGCGCGAACTGAAGCTCTCTGCGACGGAGAAGAACAAGGAGAAGAACCATGTCTGAAGCAGGAGCCGCCGTTACCGGCACCATCGCCTTCCTCGGCCTGGGGCACATGGGCGGCCCGATGGCCGTCAACCTGGTCAAGGCCGGCTACCGGGTGACCGGCTTCGACGTGGTGCCGGCCGCCCTTGACGCCGCCCGGGAGCACGGCATTCCAACCGCCGGGACGGCAGCCGAAGCGGCGGCGGGCGCCGCCGTCGTGCTGACCATGCTGCCCAGCGGCAAGCACCTCCTCGACGCCTACCGCGGCCCCGGCGGTGAGCCCGGCCTGCTTGAACTGGCCGCCCCGGGCACCATGTTCCTGGACTGTTCCACGATCAACGTGGACGAGGCCCGCGAGGCCGCAGAACTCGCGGTGGCGGCGGGCCACCGCGCCGTCGACGCCCCCGTGTCCGGAGGCGTGGTGGGGGCCGAGGCCGGCACGCTCACCTTCATGGTCGGCGCCCTCCCGGAGGACTTCGAGGCCATCAAACCGCTGCTGGAAGTCATGGGCAAACGGGTGGTCCACACCGGCGCCCACGGTGCGGGCCAGGCGGCCAAGATCTGCAACAACATGATCCTGGGCGTCTCGATGATCGCCGTCAGCGAGGCCTTTGTGCTGGGCGAGAAGCTCGGACTGACCCATCAGGCACTGTTCGACGTCGCCTCCGCCGCCTCGGGACAGTGCTGGGCACTGACCACCAACTGCCCCGTGCCCGGGCCGGTCCCGACCAGCCCCGCCAACCGGGACTACCAGCCCGGCTTCGCCGGGGCGCTCATGGCCAAGGACCTCAAGCTGGCCCTCAACGCGCTCCAGAGCACCGGCGTCGCGGCCCGCCTCGGCCCCCTCGCATCCGAAATTTACGATACCTTTGCCGCGGAAGGCGGTGCCGGCCGAGACTTCTCCGGCATCATCACCGACATCCGTGACAAGTCGGAAGCAGGCACATCAGAATCCGGCACGTCGGGGCACTAGTCCCGGAAGCCACACGCAGAAACCACAAGCAGAACCAGACGAGCACCACCTAAGGGGACCACTCATGACAGAACAGTATGCGAACATCCTGGTGGAGCGCCGCGGCCGCGTGGGCCTCGTGACGCTCAACCGGCCCGAAGCCCTCAATGCCCTGAATAAGGCCACGATGGAGGAGCTGGTGAAGGCCGTCACCGAAATGGACGCGGACCCGGAGGTCGGTGCCGTGGTGGTGACAGGTTCCGCGAAGGCCTTCGCCGCCGGCGCGGACATCAAGGAGATGCAGTCCAAGGGCTACATGGACATGTACGCGGCGGACTGGTTCCGCGGCTGGGAGGACTTCACCAGGCTGCGAATCCCCGTCGTGGCAGCCGTGTCCGGCTTTGCGCTGGGCGGCGGCTGCGAGCTGGCGATGATGTGCGATTTCATCATCGCGGGGGACAACGCCAAGTTCGGCCAGCCCGAAATCAACCTCGGTGTGCTCCCCGGCATGGGTGGCTCACAGCGGCTGACCCGCGCCGTGGGCAAATCCAAAGCGATGGACATGATCCTGACCGGGCGTTTCATGGACGCCGAGGAGGCCGAACGCGCGGGCCTGGTGTCCCGTGTGGTCCCGGCCGCGGACGTCGTCGAGGAGGCGCTGAAGGCTGCCGAGGTGATCGCCTCCAAGTCCAAACCGGTGGCGATGGTGGCCAAGGAAGCGGTGAACGCGGCGTTTGAGACCGGGCTTGCCCAGGGCGTGCTGTTTGAACGGCGGGTGTTCCACTCGCTGTTCTCCACCGAGGACCAGAAGGAAGGCATGGCCGCCTTCACCGAGAAGCGGCAGCCGGAGTTCAACCACCGTTAGGCGGAACCGGACACGGCGCGGCGGCGCCAAATGGCGGCAATATGCGCCAAATATGTGGGCTCGGCCTACGTGAAGATGTCGGCCACGTACCTGCCGTGCGTGCGTTCCACTTCATCCATCCACGCCTCGGCCTCCTCCTTGGAAGCGCCGGTCGCTTCCTGGTAAATGAGGGTGCACGTCCCGCGGACCTGCGGCGCCATGTGCTTGCCGTCGCCGCAGACGTAGACCGTGGCGCCCTGCCGGACCAGCTCGACGACGTCGGCCCGGTCGGCCCAGAGCCGATCCTGGACATATTTCAGGCCGTCTTCGGGAGCGGTGGAAAAGACCGGCCGCAGATCCAGGTTGGCCTGCTCCGCCCACGACGCGAGTTCGGCGCGGTAGAGGAAGTCGGTGTCCGGGGCCCGGCAGCCGAAGAACAGCAGGGCAGGCGCCGGCGTCGTGTCCTCGGCCTCGGCCCGCAGCGCCCGGTCCTGGACGAAGCCGCGGAAGGGTGCCAGTCCGGTCCCTGCGCAGACCATGATGAGCGGGACCTCCAGTGACGGGGGCGGGTGGAAAGCCGTATTCGAGGGACGGACAGTGACCGCGACCCTGGACCCGGGCCTGGCCTGGGCGAGGTACGTGGACGAGGCGCCTTCGAAGACGCCGCGGCCCGACCACGCCGGGGACTCGATGACGGTGAAGGTCAGGGTCGCATGGTCGGGACTCCATAGCGGGGACGAGGAAATGGAGTACCGCCGGGGGGTCAGCTGTGTCAGGAGTTGCAGGAACGAGGTGAACGACAGCTGGCATGACGGATATGTCTCCAGCAGGTCCAGGAGGGAGACCCGCTTCTCGAGGATCTCGGCCGCGTACCGCCCGCGGTCCTGGCCCAGGGCCTCAAGTTCGGCACGGTGTGCGGGATCCGCCGCGACATCAGCCAGGTCCTCCAGTTGGAGGCGGGTGGCCGGGACCGCGAGTTCCACGTAGCTGCTCAGCAGTTCGCCCACGGCCACGGGAGCACCCGTGGGCAGGAAAGTGTCCCCCCGCTCCATGCTCAGCTGGATATGCGAGTCGTAGTCAAAGTTGAAATGGGCCAGGGCACGCTGCACGAGGGCGCTGGGATTCAGCGGCAGCACGGCCAGATAGTCCCCGGTCTGGTAGCTCATCCCCTCGGGCAGGGCGATCTCCACATGCCGCTTGGACCGGGCGCCGGGCTTGGTCAGATCGACCAGTTCCCGGTTCGCGACGACGGTGCCGAGTGCCAGCCCGTTCTGGCGCAGCAGCGGATCCCGGACATTGCCGACGAACTGGAGTTCAAGCTGGGGCTGCGCGGTGGGCGGGCTGGTCCGCTGCCCGAGGGCGCCGTCCACGGCGGGCCAAAGTCCGGCGTACCACTCTTCAAAATCGCCGAAGAAGTCGCCGCGGGCGTTGGCTTCGCCCCGGGCATAGATCCGCGTGGCGCCGGCAGCTTCGAGCCGGGCGTCGATGGCCTTGGGCACCTCCTGGTACGTTCGCGCCCAGTCCTTGTTGCCGTTGCCGAAGACCGTATACCGTACCCCGGCGAGGCTGCCCGGCTGCAGGCCCTCGGTCCAGGCTACGAATTTGCGGGCGTTGTCCGGCGGCTGCCCCTCGTAGGAGGACGTCACGATTGCGACGAGCCCCTCCGATGGCAGTCCGCCGGCCGCCTCATCGAGCGGACCGATGGTGGGGCTGTAGCCGCGCCGTCCGGCGTCGTTGGCGACGCGCTGGGCGAAGTCCTTGGACGTGCCTGCATTAGAACCGTAGAGCACACGGATCGGGACACCGTTGGGCGCGGCGGCCGCCGCTGCCGCTTCGGTTTGCCGGGCGTGTTCGACGGCGGCCTGCGGACCGGGTGCGATCGCGACGTCCCGCCTGCGCACGTGGATGAACAGCCCCTCGGGCTTCATCGTCAGTGTGTGCTTGATCTGCAGTTCATAGCCCGGGTCCGCCGCCGTGACCTCGAAGCGCTGCAGGAGCTTGGCCAGGAAGAGCATGGCCTCCTGCAGGGCAAAGCCCCGGCCGATGCACGAGCGCTGTCCGTTGCCGAAGGGCTTCCAGGCATTGGCCGGGATTTCTGCGGCCCGAACAGGTGAGAACCGGTCCGGATCGAAGATTTCGGCGTCCTCGCCCCAGGCAGCCTTGTCCCGGTGCAGCCGCGGGATCAGGACCATGATGGGCTGGCCTGCCGGGACCTCATAGCGGCCGCCAAGCGTCGTGTCCTCGTGCGCGGCGACGTTGAAGGCCGGGGCGGTGGGCCACAGCCGGAGCGTCTCCTTGAGGATCTGGTCCAGGTACCCGAGACGGGGCAGGTGTTCGAACCGGGCGCTCTCGGTGCCGAGGATCTCGTCCACCTGGGCGCGAGCCTTGGCCAGGACGGCCGGATGGCGCAGCAGTTCGTACAGCGCAAAGGACAGCAGGCCGCTGGTGGTCTCATGCCCGGCCACCAGGAAAGTGACCATTTGGTAGCGGACGTTTTCCTCGCTCAACCGCTCGCCGGTCACCGGGTCCGCGGCGTTGAGCATGGTGTCCAGGATGTCCTCGCTGCCCGCCGGGCTGGGGTTGCGCCGACGGTCGCTGATCATCTGGTCGGCGACCTCGAACATCAGGGCATGGTCTTCCTCGAGCTGGTGGCGTCTGCGCAGCATGATCTTGTTCTGGACCGGGAGCCTGCGCGCCCGATCCCCGGATTCGACCAGGCCACGGACCATGGCCCCGACGAAGGGATGCATCTCTTCCCGGTAGAGGCTGTTGAACCGGTAGCTGAACGAGCACAGGGCAATGGTGTCCAGGGTCAGCCGGGTGGTGTTGTCCGGCACGTCGATCCGGGCCGTCGGGCCGAGCCGCTCCCACTTCAGGAGCAGTTGCTCGGCGATGTCGTCCATGCCGCTGAACATCCGCGTCAGCGCCGCCGGCCCGAATGCCGGCATCAGGATCCGGTGCGCCTTCTGCCAGTTCAGTTCATCCGTTCTTGCGGTGAACAATCCATCGCCGATGAATTCCCGCACCTGCCGAAGGGAGACGCCCAGCACCTTGCCGAAACGGGATTCGTCGCACACTTCGTTGACGAGCTCCTGGGAGGAGATGGCGATGATGCTGCGGTTGAAGAACTGGATGCGGACAATGGGGCCGTACCGCTCGGCCACCTCGACTATTCCCAGGATTCCCTTGCTGGAGTCAATGTCCGGCAAGTTGCCGACCACCGGCTTCGTGGGAGGCTGGGGGATGGGGATGGTGGGCGGAGTCATGGCCCCTCCTAGGCGATTGCGAATCGACGCTCTGTGAGCACTAATTGCTGCCTGACGGACGGCACTGTCCGGCTCCGAACCACGATACTCCGGACGGTTCCCGGGCAAAACAGGTTTTCATTTGAACGGCCGGGGCACTGCCGGTGGGCGCACTGGAGGAGGCGCTGCCACGTGGTCCCTGGTTATCGAGACAATGACGTCGATTTGTCTCAGACAGGGAAGAACAGGGGAGCCAAGACGCTCACCGCATACGAGCCCAAGGCCACGAGGGCGCCGAGAATGACAGCGGTAACAACCCAAAACAGGACGGACGGGCTCCGCCTTTGGTCTGCACCCATAACAACCACCCCATGTTCAATCGGGATACCCTCAGACCCGTATCCTGCCTGAACCTCCTTGCATAAAGCTTGGAATCCAGACAAGGGCCCGCAGTTGAAAATCAAGGCTGTTCTTCGCCGGGATCAAACCCTAGGCTTTGCCTCACACCTATCAACCAGTGGAGGCTGCTGTGCGTGTGTCCGAAAAAACTGACCGGGCGGCTCAAGCCCGCCATCTCGAAGAAAACCTTATCGCCCGTCTGGCAAAGGGCAGGGAATGGGCGACACCCGGCGTCGAAGCCGCCCTCCGCCGTGCTCTGGGACAAGTTGATGCCGGCATCGACGTAGCGTCGCCCCGACTCCAAGCCACGCTGAGGGCCATTGCCGACGAACTGGCCGGGGGAGTGGAAGCCGTGACCCCGCGGGTTCACGAGCACATTGCGCGGATCCTTCCCGAGGTGGAAACTCCGGCAACTGGTAAAACCCACGGACGCCGGCCCGGGAAACCTTGGCTAATCGTGGGCGCCGCCATTGCTGCGGTGCTCGCCGGGGTAACCGCGTGGCGGGTGCTTCACACGGCCGAGCCCGTGCCGGAACGTAGGGAACCGGCGGCGCGGGAGACGCCGCCACCGACGATACCGCCGGGCCCGCCTTCGCCGCTCAGCTGAAATCCCCGGCGTTCCGGCGGAACGTGCCCAGGATCCGGATCAGCTGGTCCACGTCCTGGTCCCCGAAGCCGGACTGGCCGAAGACCTCTGAGTTCAGTACCGCCGTCGCCCGTTTGGCCAGGGCGCGCCCGTCGGGGGTGAGCTCGATCAGGGTGGTGCGGCCGTCCGTGGGGTGCGGTGAGCGGATCACCAGCCCGGCGTTCTGGAGCCGGTCCACGGCGTTGGTGACCGAGGTGGGATGGACCTGCAGCAGCGCGCTCGCTTTGTTCATCGGCAGCGCCCCGCTGCGGGCGAAGCTGAGCAACGCCAGCAGCTCGTACCGGGCAAAGGTGAGTCCGAACGGCTTGAGGACGGCCTCAATCCGGCCCAGCAGAATCTGCTGGGTCCGCATGATGGCGGTGATCGCGGCCATCGGGGCGGCGACGTCGGACCAGCCGTGGCGCTCCCAGTTCAGCCGGGCGTCGGCGATCGGGTCTCGCGGCAGCGGTGTCCCCATGCTCAGCCCTGACCCTTGAGCCCTGGGAAATCGGAGTCGGAGTACTCGACGCCGAAGCCCTCGGGCACGGCCCCGCCGCCGTGCCGCAGCTCCTCGCTGTGCCGCAGCTCCACCCGCCGGATCTTGCCGGAGATCGTCTTGGGGAGCTCGGCAAACTCCAGCCGGCGGATCCGCTTGAACGGGGCCAAGTGCTCCCGGCAGTACCGCAGGATGTCCTCGGCCAGCTCCGGGCCCGGCTGGTGCCCGGCCGCCAGGACCACAAAGGCCTTCGGCACCGACAGCTTGAGCGGGTCGGGGGAGGGGACGACGGCGGCCTCCGCCACCGCCGGGTGCTCAATCAGCACGCTCTCCAGTTCGAACGGGGACAGCCGGTAGTCGGAGGACTTGAAAACGTCGTCGCCGCGGCCCACATACGTGATGATGCCGCGCTCGTCCCGGCTCGCCATGTCCCCCGTGTGGTAGTAACCGTCGCGGAAAGCATCGGCGGTCTTCTCCGGGTCGCCGTGGTACGCCTTCATGAGGCCCACGGGGCGGGGGTCGAGGCGCAGGCAGAGCTCGCCGTCGTCGGCCTCTTCGCCGGTGGCGGGGTCCACGAGCACGACGTCGTAGCCGGGCAGTGGCTTGCCCATGGCGCCGATCTTGATCGGCTGGCCCGGGGTGTTGGCGATCTGTACGGTGGATTCGGTCTGGCCGAAGCCGTCCCGGATGGTCTGACCCCAGGCACGGTGGACCTGGTCGATCACTTCGGCGTTAAGCGGTTCGCCGGCGGATACCACTTTGGTGGGCGGGTTCAACAGCTGCGTGAGATCGGCCTGGATCAGCATCCGCCAGACCGTGGGCGGGGCGCAGAAGCTGGTCACGGATTCGCGGTCCATCTGTTCCATGAGCGCTTTGGCGTCGAAGCGCTCATAGTTGTAGATGAACACGCAGGCCTCGGCGATCCAGGGTGTGAACACATTGGACCAGGCGTGCTTGGCCCAGCCCGGCGACGCCACGTTGAGGTGCACGTCGCCCGGTTCCATCCCGATCCAGAACATCGTGGACAGGTGCCCCACCGGGTAGGAGGTGTGCGTGTGTTCGACGAGTTTGGCCTTGGACGTGGTGCCGGAGGTGAAGTAGAGCAGGAGGGTCTCGTCGGCCAGGGTGGGGGCGTCCGGGGTGAAGTCCGCGCTGGCAGCCGCCGCTTCCGCGTACTGCCGGGCGTTGTCCGGCGCTGCGGCGGGATCGGTGGGGCCCCCGCCGATTTCGATCAGTATGTAGTCACCGGCGACGTCGGCGAACTTGGCGATGTTGGCACTGCCGACGGCGGCCCAGGACGCGCCGCCGCGCTCCACCCGGTCCTGGAGGTCGGCGGGACCCATCAGGGTGGTGGTGGGGATCATGACGATGCCCAGCTTGATGCCGGCCAGCATGAGTTCCCAGAGCTCCACCTGGTTGCCGAGCATGATGATCATCCGGTCCCCGCGCCTCACACCCTGTCCGCGCAGCCAGTTGGCCACCTGGGACGAGCGCCTGGAGAGGTCCGCGAAGCTACGCCGGGTCGCGGACCCGTCCTGTTCCACGATCACCAGCGCCGGCTTGTCCGCCTTTGCCGGGTCTGCCGCGAGCTGGTCGAACCAGTCCAGGGCGAAGTTGAATTCCTCGAAGCGCGGCCACTGGAATTCGCTGCGGGCGCCGTCGTAGTCCCCCCGCAGGGCCAGCAGCCGGTCCCGCGCGGCCCGGAATTCCTCAGTCACGGTCATGGGTGCACCTTTCGAAGTCCTCTGGCGCTGCCGTTCCGGGCGGTCCGTGGCACAGCGCCGTTGCCTGGGGTCCGCCGGCCCGGCACGGTGCCTGGCTAGTGATCCCCGTCACTGTGCAATATACTAGGACATCCAAGGGTTTGGAAGAGCGGCGCTGCTCTGCAAGCGGCGCATGACGAAGGGAAACGTGCCCGTGCAGCCACAAGGACGTGCCAGCGGACAACCGGCGCCAGCGGTAACAAACACAGCCGAATCGGACACAGCCGCAGCCGAAGCAGCCGCAGCCCAAACAGCCGTTGCCGCGGTCGAAACAAACACAGCGCTGCCGCCCTTTCCCGACGCCGACCTGATGTACATCGTGGACCTGCTGCCGCCGGACGAACAGCTCCGTTACCAGGAGGTCCGGGAATTCCTGCAGTCCCGGATCCGGGCCGCGTCGATCGACTACTGGAACCGCGAGGAGTTTCCCTTCGGCCTGCTCGCGGAACTCGGCAAATACGGGCTGGGCGGGTTGCAAACGGACGGCACGTCCAAGCTCTTCAAAGGGCTCATGTACGTCGAGGTGGCCCGCGCCGACGTTTCCCTTTCGGCGCTCGTAGGCATCCACAATGAGCTGATCGTCGGCATGATCGATGAGCTGGGCTCGGAGGAACAGAAGGCGCGCTGGCTCCCCGGCCTCACCGCGTTCACGCAGCTCGGAGCTTTCGCCCTGACGGAACCGGACCACGGCTCGGACATCGCCGGTGGCCTGGAAACCACCGCGCGGCTGGACGGCGACGAGTGGGTCCTCAACGGTGCCAAGCGATGGATCGGCGCCGGAACCATCGCGGACTTCGCCCTCGTTTGGGCCCGGGACGTCGCTGACCAGCACATCAAGGGCTTCATCGTGGAGACGGACCGCGCCGGCTACACCGCCACGAAGATCGCCAACAAGATCGGCCTGCGCATCATGCAGAACGCCGACATTGTCCTGGACGAGGTCCGCATTCCGGCGGCCAACCTGCTGCCCGGCGCCACCGACTTCTCCAAGGCCAATGAGTTGCTGCGCGATTCACGGGCCTGGGTGGGCTGGCAGGGCGCCGGCATCCAGTTGGCCGCTTTCGACGTCGCACGCGCATATTCGCTGCGGCGCCGCCAGTTCGGCAAGGAACTGGCCCGCTTTCAGCTCATCCAGCAGCAACTCGCCGAGATCCTGGGCAACGCGACAGCCTCCCTGGCCCTGATGGCTCAATTGGCGCGAATCCAGGAAGACGGCAAGCTTGAGATGGTCCAGGCCGCCATGGCCAAAGCGACCACCACGCGGCTGGCGCGTGCGTCGGTGGCGATGGGCCGCTCGCTCATGGGCGGCAACGGCATCAGCAGCGACTATGAGATGGGCAAGCTCTTCGGCGACGCAGAAATTCTCTATACCTACGAGGGCAGCTACGAAATCAATTCGTTGATCGTGGCCCGGGCCGTGACGGGGAAGTCAGCCTTCGTCTAGGCTCCGCGCGTGATCTAGGCTAACCGTGTGTCAGTGCCGTCCAGCGCCCGGCCGGCCTGGTCAGACTGAACCGCCTGGCTGGGGTGGCCGTACCGGGACGTGCGGTTACGGCCGCCGTTCTTGGCCTCGTACAGGGCCCGGTCCGCGCAGTCCAGGAGGGAACCGGCCGCGGCGTCGCTCTGCTCGCAGACTCCGGCGGAGATGGTCAGGAAACCAACTTTCCCGAACGGTTCGGACGCGATGGCCTCGCGGGCACGTTCGGCCGCGCGCAGGGCCTCGGCCCCGTCGGTTTCCGGGAGCAGCCACACGAACTCCTCGCCGCCGAATCGGGCCACGACCTCCTTGGCGCGGGCGACCGTCCGGAGCCGGGCCGCGACCTCCGCCAGGACGGCGTCGCCCATCAAGTGACCATAGGTGTCGTTGACTCTCTTGAAGTGGTCGATATCCAGGACAATGGCACTCAGCCTCGTCCCGCGGCTCCCTGCCTGCGCAACGTGTTCGATGAGGTGCCGTTCCAGGGCCCGCCGGTTGGGCAAGCCGCTCAGGGCATCGGTGGTGGCCTGCTGCTCCAGCTCGGTCCATGCCTCCGTGTTGCCGATGGCGATCTCGACCAGCTCCGCGAACTGGGCCAGCCGCTCCATCATCGCTTCCGTGACCCCGGTGCGCGATTTTGAGCTCAGGCTGAGCGCACCCCACAGGCTGCCGCGGACCCGAATCGGCGCCGCCGCCGCTGACTGGAAGCCGCCGGCGCGCATCTCCTTGGCTGCCTGTCCGCCCTCCGGCCGGTAGAGAACGAGGGCCGGCTTGCCGGTCACTGCCACCCGGACGGTGGCGGACTCGTCCGTCGGGGCGAAGATCTGGCGCCGGCTCAGGGTCGGCGGGAGGGTCGGGGCCATGGCGACGATTTCCGCCGAGGATGCGCCCGTGAATCGGACGACGGCGGCGGAATCCACGTTGAACAGATCGCGGACAATAGCGGCGACCCGTTCTGAAATGTCTGCGGGGGCCGCATTGCGCGCGACTTCGGTCGCTATTTCGTGCAGGGCCTGCCAAACCTGCTGTTGCTGCAGGCGCTCGGTAATGTCAACGGCCACCACCATGCCCGCCGCGGCCTCGTCGTCGGAGTAGACAGGCCGGGCATTCAGCCGGTAGGTACGGTGCCCGATCTGCCGGTTCCAGGAGACCTCGCGGCCGGCGAGGGCCGCACGGTAGCGCGGCTCCAGCTCAGTGGCCAGATCGCCCTTGAGCACGTCCTGGATGCGCTGGCCTTCGAGCTCTTCCCTGCGGTAGCCGAAGGTCTCCAGCTCCCGGCCTTCGGCGATCAGGTAGCGCAGCTCGGCGTCGAAGAGGAGTACAAAGACGCCGGGGACGCTTCGCGCGAGGGTACGGTACCGGTCCATGTCCCGTTGCCGGCGCCGGTCGGCCAGCACCCGCTCGGTGATGTCCGTGACCACGACGAAGAAGCCCTGGACCACGCCGTCGCAATTGTCGGGGGTGTAGGTCACCTCGGTGAAACGGGCCTCGCCCGCGGCGTCCACCAGCGTCCGGTCAAACTGCTGCTGCTCTCCGGCGAGCGCCCCCTCGATGTGCGGTCGGTTGGCCTCGAAGACGGTCTCGCCCAGCACGTCCCGGACATGCATGCCGTGCAGCTGCCGGGGCCCGAACCCGAACCACTCGCAGTAGGCATCGTTGGCCAGGCGGTTACGCAGCCCCGTGTCCCAATAGCCCACGAGTGCTGGTATCCCGTTGAGGACGGCCCGCAGCTGTGCTGGGATCTCAGGCAGTGGCGACGGGCCGGCGTCGTCCCTGTTAAGCGGGCTGGGATTAGTCATTGCCCCAGTATCCATGGCGCGCCGCGGCATCGGAAAACCATCAGGAAAGCTGTCAGGGCATGAACCGGTAGCCGATGCCTGCCTCAGTGAGCAGGTGGCGCGGGTTGGCGGTGTCCCGCTCCAGCTTGCGCCGCAGCTGGGCCATGTAGACCCGGAGGTAATTGGTCTCCTTGGCATAGGCCGGACCCCAGACGTCGGAGAGCAACTGCTGCTGCGTGATGAGCTTTTCCGGGTTCCGGACCAGCACCTCGAGCATTTTCCACTCCGTAGGCGTCAGCCGGACGTCCTGGCCATCCCGGATGACCCTGCGCTTGCCCAAGTCCACGGTGAAGTTTTCTGTGCTGACCACGGCGTCGTGCTCCGGTTCGATGCTGCGGCGCAGCACAGCGCGGAGTCGGGCCAGGAGCTCGTCCAGGCCGAAGGGTTTGGTGATGTAGTCGTCCGCGCCGGCGTCGAGCGCCTGGACTTTGTCGTCTGAGCCGTGGCGGGCGGACAGCACCAGAACCGGTGCAGTGCTCCAGCCGCGCAGCTCCCGGATCACCGCTGTGCCGTCCAGATCCGGTAGGCCGAGGTCCAGGATCACCACCGACGGCGGCTCCTGCCGGGCCTTCAGCAGAGCCGTCCTTCCGTCCGCAGCTGTCGAGACCTCATAGCCATGGGCCTGCAGCGTAATGCGCAGCGCCCGCAACAGGTGGGGGTCGTCGTCGACCACCAGGACCGCGCTCACAGCGGGTCCGGCCCGGCGTCTTCGCTGGTTTCCTGGCCGGTGACGGCCAGCGGAGGCCGGTGGCTGCGGCCCGTCAGCGCAGACTGCGGCTCCAGCGGGGCCTGGCCGGGCGCGGCGTCAAAGGGCGCGCCGGTGGAGAGCGGCAGGGTGATCACCAAGGTCAGGCCGCCGCCCGGAGTCGCCTCCGCCGCGAGCCGTCCGCCCATCGCCTCGGTGAATCCCTTCGCTACGGCCAGGCCGAGCCCAACGCCGGCGCCCCGGGCGTCGTCGTCGAGGCGCTGGAACGGGCGGAACATGTCAAGGACCCGTTCCGCCGGGACACCGCGGCCATGATCGATGATGCGCAACTCGCCGGCGGGACGCCCCCCGAGCGTGGCCGGGCTGAGCCCGCCGGCGGTTCCCACCACCACGATGTCCGAATCCGGGGCGTACTTTACGGCGTTTTCGACGATGTTGGCGATCACGCGCTCCAGCATGCCTTGGTCGGCATCGATCTCGGGCATGTTGGCTGGAAGCTCCACCCGCACCCGGCCCTGCGGGACGCCGTGCAACGCGCCGGGGATGACCTCATACCAGCGGAGGGGGCGCAGCTGGGGGCGGACCGAGTCGGAGGTGATGCGGGACATGTCCAGCAGGTCGCCGACCAGCAGGTCGAGCCGGTCCGAGCATTCCTCGATCGTGGCCAGCAGCTCCTGCTCTTCCTGCGGGGTATAGGGGACGCCGGTCTGGCGGAGGCCCCCGACGGCGAGCTTGATCCCGGCCAGCGGCGTCCGCAGATCGTGGGAGACCGCGCGGAGAATGGACGTGCGCATGGTGTCGCTCTCGGCCAGGCGCATCATTTCGCGTCGGCTGGCCACCAACTGCTGGCGTTCCAGCTGGGCGGCCAGGTGCACGCCGAATGCCGCGAGGAGCCGCCGGTCACTGGCCGGCAGGATCCGGCCGTAGAGGACCAGCCGGGTGGTGGGGTCGATCTCCTCGATGTTCTCGCCTTCCGTGCCTTCGCCCGCGGCCGGGTCCCGGGGCTCTGTGTCCTGGCGCTGGGTATTCTGCCCCTCCGTGGCCGTCCGCAGCGCGGCGGCCGGGACCTCGCCGGCGGACGCCAGGAATTGCCAGGGTGCGTCGCCGTCGTTCCCCTGGCCGAAGAGAGCCGTCCCCCGGACCTGGAAAACGGTCCTGGCCTGCTCGAGCAGCGACTGGACGGTATCTTCGGAACCTGCCGCACCGCGGGTGAGGTCACTGAGAGTGGTGGCCTCGGCCCTGGCCCGGGCGGCCTCCTTCGAGCGGCGGGCGGACAGGTCCACCACCACGGCGACGGCCGCCGAGACTGTCAGGAAGACGAAGAGCGCCAGGAAGTTCTGCGCATCGCTGATGGTCAGGTTGCCGATCGGGGGTGTGGAGAAGTAGTTCACCAGCAGGCTGCTCCACAGGGCCGCCAGGACCGCGGGCCACAGCCCGCCCACCAAGGCAACCGCCACGGAGCCGCTGAGCTGGACGAGCATTGCGGTGGCAACGCTGTGGTCCGGATTTACGGCCACGAGCAGCAGTTGCAGGAGAACAGGTAAGAGCACGGCCAGGACTAGGCCCACGGCAACCCGGGCCCGGCCCAGATCGCGGGGGCGCGGCACCCCCGTGCCTTGGCCGCCGAGCGGATGCGAGACCATGTGGACATCAATGTCCCCGGAGCCCCGCACCACACGGGTACCGACCCCGCCGCCCAGGAGGCCGCCCAGCAGGCTGACGAAGTTTTTATGCCGCGAGATGCCGACCACGATTTGGGTGGCGTTGACGCTGCGGGCGAAGTCCAGCAGGGCGGTGGCAGGGTCTTCTCCGGCCACGATGTGGTAGCTGCCGCCCAGCTCCTGGATCAGCCGCCGTTGCCGTTCGAGCGCCTGTGGCGACTCCGAGGCGACACCGTCGGCGGCGCGCACGTGGACTGCCAGAAGGTCGCCGCCGCTGACTCGGGTCAGGATGCGGGCCCCGCGCCTGATGAGTGCCTCGCCCTCAGGGCCGCCGGTCAGGCCCACGACGATGCGCTCGCGGGCCGGCCAGCTTTCTTGGATCCCGTTCTCGGCCCGGTACTTCGCCAGGCCTTCGTCCACCCGGTCGGCCAGCCAGAGCAAGGCGAGCTCGCGCAGCGCACTGAGGTTGCCCAGCCGGAAATAGTTGGACAGGGCCGCATCGATCTTGTCCGCGGCGTAGATTTTTCCGTCGCTGAGTCGCTGACGCAACAGCTCAGGGGGAATATCGACCAGGTCAATCTGGTCGGCGCGCCTCACGACGTCGTCAGGCACCGTCTCTGCCTGCCGGACGTCGGTGATGGCGCTGACGACGTCGCCTAGGGACGCCAGATGCTGGATATTGACAGTGGACAGTACATTGATCCCGGCGTTAAGGAGGTCGTCTACGTCCTGCCAGCGTTTCTGGTTGCGGCTGCCCGGGACGTTCGAGTGGGCGTATTCGTCCACCACTGCGGTTTCGGGGGCGCGGGCCAGGACTGCGTCCACGTCCATTTCCTCGAATTCCGCGCCGCGGTAGCTCAGCGGCCGGGGCGGAATGATCTCGAGGCCCGCCATGAGGGCCCTTGTGTCGGCGCGGCCGTGGTCCAGCGCGAAGGCGACGACAACTTCCTCGCCCCGCTCACCGAGGCGGTGGGCTTCCTCCAGCATCTCGTAGGTTTTGCCCACTCCGGGCGCGGCCCCCAGGAAGATCCGCAGCGTTCCACGTGCCATGTCGTCATTCTGTCACTTGGAGGCGGACACGGGCGACGCGGCGGCGACTGCAAGGTTCAGGGCAGTCACGTTCACGGCAGGCTGCCCCAGGAACGCCAGGGCGCCGCCACTGGTCTGCCGCGACACGAGGGCGGCCACGGCTTCCGTGCTGAGACCGTGCGCGGCGGCCACGCGCTGGATCTGGAGACGGGCGTAGGCGGGGGAGATATCGGGGTCGAGTCCGGAGCCGCTGGCGGTCACGGCATCGGCGGGGACCTCTGCTTCGGGGACGGATTCTGCCGCCGCGACGGCTGCACGGTTGGCCGCGATGGCCTCTGCCAGTTTGGGGTCGTTGGGGCCAAGATTGCTTGCCGACGACGACGCCGGGTCCCACTTTACGGCCGAGGGCCGGGCATGGAACCAGCGCGGGTCCTGGGCGCCGGCTTTGTCGGCCGGCGCCTGGACGATCAGGGTCGACGCGGCGGGGTTTCCGGCCGAGTCCTTGATGATGGAGCCGTTGGCCTGGTAAGGGGCGATCAACTGGCCCGCACCGAAGACGGCCAGGGGATAGCCGAGTCCGAGGACCACGGTGGCGAGCACGAGGAACCGCAGTGCGGTCCCGGCCTGCCGGAGATAGCCGGTGAGTGTATTCATGGGGCGTTCCTAGCCGATGCCGGGGATGAGGGACAGGATCAGGTCGATGATCTTGATGCCGATGAAGGGTGCGATGAGCCCGCCGAGTCCGTAGATCAGCAGGTTCCGTCCCAGTGCCTGGTTGGCGGAGACCGCGCGGTATTTGACGCCGCGGAGCGCCAGCGGCACCAGGGCGATGATGATCAGGGCGTTGAAGATTACGGCCGAGAGGATGGCCGAGGACGGGGTGGCCAGTCCCATGATGTTCAGCAGTCCGAGTCCCGGGAAGGCGGCCGTGAACAGGGCCGGGACGATGGCGAAGTACTTGGCGACGTCGTTGGCGACGGAGAAGGTGGTCAGCGCCCCGCGGGTGATGAGTAACTGCTTGCCGATGCCCACGATGTTGATGAGCTTGGTGGGATCGGAGTCGAGGTCCACCATGTTCGCGGCGTCCTTGGCGGCCGGGGTGCCGGAGTTCATCGCGACGCCGACGTCCGCCGCGGCCAGCGCCGGGGCGTCGTTGGTGCCGTCCCCTGTCATGGCCACGAGCCGGCCTGCGGCCTGCTCTTTTTTGATGACGTCGAGTTTGTCCTCCGGTGTGGCTTCGGCAAGGAAGTCGTCCACCCCGGCTTCGGCGGCGATCGCCTTGGCCGTGATGGGGTTGTCACCAGTGATCATCACGGTCCGGATGCCCATCTTCCGCAGTTCGGCGAAGCGGGCGTGCATGCCTGGTTTGACGACGTCGGCGAGGTGGATGGTCCCCAGGACGTCCGCCCGGCCGTCGAGACCCACCCGGGCGACCAGCAGGGGTGTGCCGCCCTGGGCGGAGATTCCTTCCACCCGGTGCTCGACCTCTGCCGGTGTGTGGCCGCCGTAGCCGGCGACGAAGGCCGATACCGCGGCGGCGGCGCCTTTGCGGATCTGCAGCCCGTCAACGTCCAGCCCGCTCATGCGGGTGGTGGCGCTGAAGGAGACGACGGCGAAATCGGCGGAGCTGCGTTCGAGGGCGGCCAGATCGGGTCCGGCGACGCCCTTGTCCGCGGCCAGGTCCACGATCGAGCGACCCTCCGGGGTGTCGTCGGCCAGGCTGCAGACCCGGGCCGCGTCGATCAGGTCGGTCCGTTCCACATCCCTGGCGGGGAAAAAGTTGACGGCTCGGCGGTTGCCGTAGGTGATGGTGCCGGTCTTGTCGAGCAGGAGGGTGGTGATGTCTCCGGCGGTTTCCACGGCGCGGCCGGAGGTGGCGAGCACGTTGTGCTGGACCAGGCGGTCCATGCCGGCGATGCCGATCGCGGGGACCAGCGCCCCGATGGTGGTGGGGATAAGGCAGACCAGCAGGGCGACCAGGACGATCGGGGACGGGGTGGCGCCGGCGAGGGCGGCGAACGGGGCCAGGGACATGGTGACGGCCAGGAACACGATGGTCAGGGAGACCAGCAGCACGTGGAGGGCGATTTCGTTGGGGGTTTTTTGCCGCACGGCGCCTTCGACCAGCTTGATCATCCGGTCGATGAACGTCTGGCCCGGTTCGGCGGTGATCCGGATGACGATGCGGTCCGAGAGGACGCGGGTGCCGCCGGTGACGGAGGAGCGGTCGCCGCCGGATTCACGGATGACCGGGGCTGACTCGCCGGTGATGGTCGATTCGTCGACGCTGGCGAGGCCGTCGATGATTTCGCCGTCCGAGGGGATGACGTCGCCGGCTTCGCAGATGACAACGTCGCCCAGCCGCAGCTCGGTGCCGGGGACCTCCTTCGTGGTGCCGTCGGGCTGGCGGAGCCTGGCCTGAACGCCTTTGCGGCTGGCGCGGAGGCTGTCGGCCTGGGCTTTGCCGCGGCCCTCGGCGATGGATTCGGACAGGGTTCCGAACAGGACGGTGAGCCACAGCCAGGCGGTGACCGCGATGCCGAACAGCGAAGGCCGGTACAGGGAGATCGCCGTGCACAGTCCGGCCCCGACCAGCACGGTGAACATGACCGGGGAGTGGATCATCTGGGCCGGGGAGAGTTTCCGGACCGCGAGCGGCAAGGCGGCCGCGACGGATGCGAGCGTCAGTTTCGCCGGGGCCTTGGTGTGGTGCTTGTGTTCGCCGGGGGTGCCGAGGGGGTTGCCGTCGGCGAGGGTTGCGGCGACGGCGGCGTCCGTGGCTAGTGCCGTGCTGGGCCGGGTCATTTCAGGAGTCCTTCTGCGAGGGGGCCCAGGGCGAGGGCCGGAAAGTAGCTCAGGGCGGTCATGATCACGGTGACGCCGAGCAGGAGTGAGCCGAAGAGCGGGCCGTGGGTGGGCACGGTCCCGGCGGAGGCGGGAACCTTGCCCTGCCGGGCGAGGGACCCGGCCAGGGCGAGGACCAGGACGATCGGCAGGAACCGGCCCAGCAGCATCCCGATACCGAGCATGCTCGAGAGGTAGGGGCCGGAGGTGGTGATGCCGCCGAATGCGGAGCCGTTGTTGTTGGCGCCTGAGGTAAAGGCGTAGAGGACTTCACTGAATTGGTGCGGGCCGGTGGCCGGCGCGTTGGCCATGATGTCCGGGAGCAGGACGGTGATACCGGCAAGGGCCAGGACCAGGGTCGGGGTCACCAGGATGTACATGGCCGTGAGTTTCATTTCCGTGGGGCCGACCTTCTTGCCCAGGTATTCCGGTGTGCGTCCGACCATGAGGCCGGCAATGAAGACGGAGACGATGGACAGGATCAGGAGCCCGTACAGTCCGGAGCCGGTTCCGCCGGGGGCGACCTCGCCGAGCATCATGTTCACCATGGCCACTCCGCCGGCCAGCGGTGGCAGCGAATCGTGGGCGACGTTGACGGCCCCGGTGGAGGTCAGGGTGGTCGAGGCGGCGAAGATCGCGCTCGGGGCGGCTCCGAAGCGTTGTTCGAAGCCTTCGCCGAGGCCGCCGGCCGCCGCCGTCGCGGTCCCCTCTGCGGAGGCCACGGCCCAGCCGGTGAGTGCCGTCGAGGCGAGCCAGAGCGTGCCCATGACGGCCACGACCGTGTAGCCCTGCTTCTGGTCGCCCACCATCCGGCCATAGGCGTAGGGCAGGGCGGAGGGGATGAGCAGGATCAGGAATACCTCGAACAGGCTGATGATGGCGTTGGGGTTCTCGAACGGGTGGGCGGAGTTGGCGTTGAAGTAGCCGCCGCCGTTGGTGCCCAGGATTTTGATGGCTTCCTGGGAGGCCACGGGTCCGCCCGGAATGAGCTGCGAAACACCGGTGGCCTGGTTGGTGACCCCGGTGGGCCAGAAGTTCTGCACCACGCCGCCGAGCACCATCACCACTGCCGCCACGAACGCGAGCGGCAGCAGGACCCGGAAGGTGGTCCGGGCCAGGTCGACCCAGAAGTTGCCGAGCCGGTCGGTCCGGGTGCGGGTGATGCCGCGGATGAGGGCGACGGCGACGACGATCCCGACGGCGGCGGAGAGGAAGTTCTGCACAGCCAGCAGGCACATCTGCACGAAAATGCCGACGGTGGTTTCGGGGGCATAGGCCTGCCAGTTGGTGTTGGTGACAAAGGAGATGGCCGTGTTCATGGCCACCCACGGGTCCACCCCGGTCAGGGCGCCGCGGCCGGGCAGGAGACCCTGCAGCCGCTGGAGACCGTACACCACAACGATGGAAACCGCCGAAAACGCCAGGACGCTGCGGAGGTACACCGACCAGGTCTGTTCGGTGCCGGCGTCGACACCGGCGAGCCGGTAGAACAGCCGCTCCGGCCTGCTTGAGGTGGTGCCCTCGAAAACGTTTGCGAGGTAGACCCCGAGCGGCCTGTGTACGGCGGCGAGGACCAGGAGGAGGGCTGCGAGCTGGGTGAAGAACGATGCAGTATTGAACGTCACGTGCCGCTCACCACTTTTCCGGGTGGATCAGGACAGCCAGCAGGTAGCCGAAGAGGCACAACCCAACAATCAGCAGGACGAGCCACATGATCGCATCGGCGCTCATTGCCCGCCCTCCGCCCGGTCATCGGGACCGCCGACCATCCCGGCCAGGGCGTGGCCGATCCACATCACAAACCCCATCGCCACCAGGAGAATTCCGATTACAGCCAGGTCGGCCATTGCAAGTTCCTTTCTTCGGTACCCCGTTGCGGGGACAGCTCCAGTCAAACCCTGACGCCGGCCCGCAGCGCCGGTTTTAACGCTTCCTTGATGGTTGTGGCCCGGATCTTGACGCGGCCTTAGCGGAGCGACCGCCTGGGACCCCCGCGGGCCCGAAGAACGCGTTAGGCCCGGCTAAGGGCCGCGTTAAGGAAGCATCAGGATTGCCCGCCGGACGGGTGCGGCGGCGGCGGGCGCTGGTACTGTCCCGGATGGAAGCGGTGCTGTGCGCCGCGTGGAAAGGACATCATGACCACCCTCAGCCGGCCTCCGGCAGACCCTTCGGCGCCCCGGCCCGGCGCCGGGGAGCACTTCAGGAACTGGCTGCTGTTCGGCCTCCAAGATGCCAAGGGAATCCATCAGGGACCCGGGGCCGTGAGCGACAGCCACCTGAAAAAACACACGTGGTGGCAGGTCATGTGCCTGACAGGCGTGGACTACTTCTCCACGCTGGGCTATCAGCCCGCCATCGCCGCTCTCGCGGCCGGGGTGATTTCGCCGCTGGCCACCCTGGTCCTGGTCGCCGTGACCCTGTTGGGCGCGCTGCCGGTGTACCGCCGGGTGGCTGGCGAAAGCCCGCGCGGCGAAGGGTCCATCGCCATGCTGGAGCGGCTTTTGCCGCGCTGGGGCGGGAAACTACTCGTTCTGGTACTGCTCGGCTTCGCCGCCACCGACTTCATGATCACCATGACGCTCTCCGCAGCCGACGCAACAGCCCACGCCATCGAGAACCCCTTCGCCCCCGCCTGGATGCAGGGCCAGAACGTCGCGGTCACCCTGTTCCTGCTGGCCTTGCTCGCCGCCGTGTTCCTGCGCGGCTTCAAGGAGGCGATCGGCGTCGCGGTCGTCCTCGTGGGGCTCTACCTTGGGCTGAACGTCATCGTCGTCGTCACAACGATCTTCGAGGTCTTCGCCCACCCCGTTGCCGTGAGCAACTGGTGGCTGGCGCTGACCACGGCCCACGGCAGCCCGCTGATGGTGGTGGGAATCGCGCTGCTGGTCTTCCCGAAGCTGGCCCTCGGCCTTTCGGGCTTCGAGACCGGCGTCGCCGTCATGCCGCAGATCCGCGGTCACGCCACAGACACCGAGGACAACCCCGAGGGCCGGATCAAGGGCGCACGCCGCCTGCTGACCACGGCCGCCGTCATCATGAGCGCCTTCCTCATCACCACCAGCTTCACCACGGTGGTGCTGATCCCGGCGCAGGATTTCGAGCCCGGCGGCCCGGCCAACGGCCGCGCCCTGGCGTTCTTGGCCCACGAATACCTGGGGAACGGCTTCGGCACCGTCTATGACTTGAGCACCATTGCGATTCTGTGGTTTGCCGGCGCCTCCGCCATGGCCGGGCTGCTGAACCTCGTACCGCGCTATCTGCCCCGGTACGGCATGGCCCCGTCGTGGGCCCGCGCCGTGCGGCCGCTGGTCCTGGTGTTCACGCTCGTGGGGTTCCTGATCACCTGGCTCTTCGACGCCGACGTCGACGCCCAGGGCGGCGCCTACGCCACCGGCGTCCTGGTCCTGATGACATCGGCGGCGGTTGCCGTAACCTTCTCCGCGCGCAGACGGCGGCAACGCAAGCGCACAGTCGGGTTCGGCGTCATCGCCGTCGTGTTCATCTACACCACGGTGGCCAACATCTTCGAGCGGCCCGAAGGCATCCGGATCGCGGCGCTCTTCATCCTCGGGATCATCCTGATCTCGCTGCTCTCGCGCCTGCGGCGCTCCTTCGAGCTCCACGCGACGCACGTGCGGATGGACACCCCGGCCCTGGAGTTCCTGGCCGCCAACGAAACCGGTCCCATCGCGATCATTGCCCACGAGCCACGGCGGCTGAGCGCCGAGGCGTACCAGGACAAGCTCACGTCCGCCATCGAGGTCAGCCACCTCCCGGTGGACTACCAGGCCCTGTTCCTCGAAGTCGTGGTGGACGACTCGTCGGACTTCGAGACCGCGCTTGAGGTCCGTGGGGTGACCCGGCACGGGTACCAGATCCTGGAGGTCCACGGGCCTGTCGTGCCGAACACCATCGCCTCCGTGCTGCTGCACATCCGCGATGTCACCGGGCTGATGCCGCACATCTACTTCCGCTGGACGGAGGGAAACCCGTTCACCAACCTCCTGCGGTTCCTGGCCTTCGGCGAAGGCGAGATCGCCCCGGTGACGCGGGAAGTGCTGCGCGAGGCCGAACCGGACGTCACGCGGCGCCCGTGGGTCCACGTCGGCTGACGCCGGGGACTCTGCAGCAGGGCGCCCGGCAGCGGTGCCCGTGAGCCGCCCGGCAAACACAAACGCCCCTCCGGAGGAATCCTCCGGAGGGGCGTTGTGGTCTTCGGGGAAAGTGTCCCGGCCGGGCGGCCGGGGCTTTTTCCTGAGTACTTAGAGCGGGCGGATGTTCTCAGCCTGCGGGCCCTTCGGGCCCTGCGTGACGTCGAATTCGACCTTCTGGTTCTCGTCCAGCGAGCGGTAGCCGCTGCTGGCGATTGCCGAGTAGTGGGCGAAAACGTCGGCCGACCCGTCATCCGGGGCAATGAAGCCAAAACCCTTTTCGGCGTTGAACCATTTAACTGTGCCTGTAGCCATGCCTTTATCCTTCTGAAATGCTGCTGATCTCCGGCGGCCCTGGGGCCAACGGCTGCGGAGACATTCGTCCGCTGTCCCCAACGTACGGTGCCACGGGCCGCGGTGCAAGGGTCTAGTGCGGGTCTTCGTCTCGGCAGGTGGCTTCAGTCACGCCGAGACGGAGGCGTCGAAGAGCGCAATCAGGTCCCGGCTTATCTGGTACGGCGAGGTCTCGGACGGGCTGTGGCCGCCGCGGTAGACGGCAATCCGTGCATTGATCGACTGCGCGAAATGGCGGTGCAGCGCCAGCGGCCAGAGGTCTTTTTCGCCGACGGCGACAAGCTTTGGCAGCGTCGCGGCGGCCAGGACCCGCCGCAGATCCGGTGTGTGCTTCATGAGGCCGATGATGTCAATGACCGAGGAGCGGCGCGTGAACGCGAACCGGCTCCTCACGAACCGCAGCCGTTTGGGCGCCACACGGGCAACATTCCTGCGGATACCCCAAATCATCACTGCGGTGCCCACCCTGTTGTTGACCCAGCCACTGAACCAGCCGGCGAGGCGCAGGCCGCGGAAACTCTGCCCCGGCTCGGGCGGGCAACTGATCAAGGTCAGGCTGCGGAACTTCTCTGGCCGTTGCGCGAAGGCCAGTTGGGCAACGATCGCCGCGAAGGAGTACCCCACAACGTGCACCGCGCCGTCTTCGGCGTCCAGCATGGCGAGGAGGTCGTCGCGGAAGAGCTCGTAGTCGTAGCGGCGCCGGGGCGGAACGAGGTTTTCGGGCCCGGCCTGGGCGGATTCATACTGCCCGGCGATGTCGCAGCTGAGGACGAAATAGCCGGCCGCGGCAAGCTCCGGCAGCATGAGGATGAAGTCTTCCTTGGAGCCGGTGGCGCCCGGGATGAGCAGGACTCGAGGCTTCCCGGGATCTCCGGTGGAGATGGTCGCCAGGGTGCCGCTGGGCGCCGCGAAGTCACCGCGCACCACGCCTTCGGGAAGAACGGCCCAGTCGAAGTCGGGCAGCGTGGAGTCCCGGCGGGCGGCGTCGTCCACCAGCCCCGAACCGAAGCCCTCGGGCTCGGGAAACGGGGTGCCATGTGCCTTGCGGCCAACAGACACCATAGCCCTAACATAGCCCTTTCGTGTGCTCAGCTGGCCAGGCTGCCGGCGGCCTTCGCGGGGGAGAGCGGGGCATCCACCTGCCGGACCGTTCCGGCGGACCCGTCCACGGTCACCCTCTGGCCCGTCCGCAGCCGGGTGGTGGCATCCGGCACGCCCACCACGGCCGGGATGCCGTATTCGCGGGCCACCACCGCGCCGTGCGAGATCACGCCGCCCATCTCCATCACGAGGGCGCCTGCGGTCATGAACAGCGGTGTCCAGCCGGGGTCGGTGGAAGGCGCCACGAGGATTTCCCCGGGTTCGAGGTGGGCGCCGACCGGATCCAGGATGACCCGGACCGTTCCGGTGGCGGTACCGGCCGACGCCGGAGTCCCGGCGAGGGCGCCGGAGGCGGGGGACTTGGCCATCACGGCAGCCTCCACGTCCGTACCGTCGGAGAGCAGCAGCCGGGGAATCCGGCGCCTGCGCATTTCGACGTCGTAGAGCCGGCGCCGGGCCGCGACGATGCCCTTGAGGTCGGCACCGCGCAAACCCACGCGGACCTCATCGAATTCCAGGAAGTACACATCGGCCGCCGCGGCGATCGCACCGGTCCGGACCAGTTCGGTGCTGATCGCGTTCAACTGCCGGCGCATCTCCGCGAGGGCGAGGACGATATAGAACTTGGGCAGTTCGCGCAGTCCCGATAGCTGCCGGGTCCGGCGCAGGCAAAACTCCACCAGCCGGGCGCGGAGCTGGCTCCGGGTCCTGGTCCGTTCCACCAGGCTGCGGATCCTCGCCTCTGCGTGTTCCTCGGCGCGGGCGAACTGCCGGTCGGGGGCCTGCTCGGGGTCCTCCACGTGAAGGTAGTTCGAGATCATGCCGAGGATATGGTCCGGTTTCTCCGCCCACCGCGGCATGCCAAGGTCTATCTCCGCCACGGCGCGGTGGCCGTACCGGTCCAGGAACACACGCAGGCCGGTCTGCGCCACTGCGGGCAGGGATCCGGCCGCGTACAGGGCGGCCAGTTCCTTCGGGCCGTGGGCCAGGAACGCTTCACGGGACGCGTCATTCGCGCGGATCGTGACGGCCAGATGCCAGAGCTCAAGGTCCATCTCGGTGGTGACGTTGTTGGGCAGCCCCCGCAACACTGCCTCGAGTTCCCTCGGTTCCGCGATGCCGCGCAACAGCCTGCGGGCCCAGGCCAGCATGAGGTAACCGACGGACGGTCCGGGCAGCGTCGCCAGGATCAGACCGTCCACCGTGCGGTCCAGGATCCGCTGGGCGTGATCGAGCCGGCCGAAGGCGGTGACCGGCTCCGACAGGACAAGCTCGGCTTCGAGGCGCCTTCCGTAATCGAAGGCGCGGCGCAGTTCGGCGGCCGGCCGCACCGCGGCCCGCAGCAGGGACGGAACCAGCCGGACCGTCAGGCCCAGGCCGGCCAGAGTGTTGGGACTGCGCCCTGCGGTGCTGTGCGCTGCGGGGCTGCCGGGCTCCGGTTTCTGCCGGACCCGCCGGATGGCTGCGCCGGGTCGTTTCCGCCGGGGCGGCCGTAGGCGCACGCTGAACCGCGGATCAGCCAGGAGCGCCGGGAAAACCGCGCCGGACCTCCCGTCTGCCAGCGGGAGCATCCGCAGCAAGTAGCGGCGGCCGTACCTGTTGCGCACCATGGCCGTCACATCCACGTACATGCGCAGGCCGGGGTTGACGTACGCCCAGGGCCCGTTGCGGTTCCGCATTGAGCCCAGCACGGAGAGCCCCATGGGAGTCAATGGCCTGGTCAGGCCCTGAAGCAAGGTGCCGCACAGGTACACGCGGGGCTCAGCGGCGGGCCCCGACTCCGCGCCAAGGGGTTCGGCGGCGGCCGGGTCCGGCAGGGGATACAGCGTGGTGATGGGCCTGGACTGGGTGACCCAGATTTTGCCCGCGGCGTCGATCACCCATTCCACATCCTGAGGTGCACCGAACAGCCGCTGGACGGTATCGCCCAGCGCCGTGAGTTCGCGGATCCGCGCGTCGTTCAGGCTCGGCCGTCGCCTGGCCGCGGTCCCTACCGGCGAGCGGAGCAGGATGCGTCCCGTGGCCGTTTCAACCACGAAATGATCAGGGTTCACGCTGCCGGAGACCACCGCCTGGCCGGGCCCGGCGCTCGCATCGATGACCGTTTCGCTCCGGGTGCCCGTCACGGGATTGGCGGTGAACAGCACGCCGGCGGTTGTGGCGGAGACAAGGTCCTGGACGACGACGGCGAGTCCGGCGTCGCGGTGGCTGATTGCGTTGGCGCAGCGGTAGGCCACGGCCCGTTCGGTCCAGAGTGAGGCCCAGCAGCGCCGGGCCGACTCCACCACGGCATCGGCTCCGGAAATGTTGAGGAAGGAATCCTGCTGTCCGGCGAAGCTGGCGAAGGGCAGGTCCTCGGCGGTGGCGGAGGACCTGACCGCCACGGCGGCGGCGCTGCCGAGCGTGGCATAGGCGGCGCGGAGGGCGGCATCAACGTCGGTGGGAATCGGCGCGGTTACGATCATTTCCCGCGCCTGCCTCGCCAGTTCGCCCAAGTCAGGTTCGGGGTGGTTCAAGCCGTGGACTGGCTCGTCGTGGCCTGGCGGGCCGCCGCCCGGTTCTCCGCCGTTCAAGGATGCGGGCTGCGCGGCGTCCAGGCTGGCCGCCAGTGCGTCCAGTTCGGCCGGGGCGGCCTTCCGATAGGCGGCGGTGGTGAGGCAGAAGCCGCGCGGCACCGGGAACCCGGCCGCGGTGAGCTTGCCGAGGTTTACGGCTTTGCCGCCCACGAGTTGCAGGGGAGCGGAGCCCAGCGCGCTGAGATCTATGACGAGCCCTTGATCCGCAACGAAGCTTTCCGGCGCCCTGCCCTCTGCAGAACCCATTTCCCTGCTCCCACGTCCTGTCCGCGTATCCAAGTCGCGTATTCACGCCATGGCTTCACGCCATGGCCGGTTGCCGGTCCTGGGCCCGGTGCGGTCCCTTCGGTAGTCCCTCTGACGAGAGCGGCTGCCGGCCTACTGGCCGGCGTCGGCCTCGCCGGTGTCCTCCCACATGAGATCCAGGTTGCGGAAGACCGGAGGACCGTCGCAGAGGGCGGCCATCTTCGCGGCGAATTCGGAGGTCTCGGGCCGGTTGGAGTTCTCCATGCCCGACTCGTAGGAGTCGAATTCAACGATCGTGAGGTAGGTGCCGGGGCGGTCGCGGTCGGCGGCGGCCATGATGCGGCGGAAGGTCGGGGCCGTGGACCCCTCGGTCCTTGACGGGCGGCCGAGTTGTTCGATCTCCTCGATGCGGGAGGTCTGGAATTCGATGATCTGCACAAACCTGGCCATGACGGCTCCTCGACGGCGGCGGATGCTGATGCGCTTCACGCTAGACCTTCGCCCTTGCCCGTGCAAGGGCGGCGGCAAGCAGTTGCGCGGCATCCGGCGCCGCTGCCGTCGGGAGTCCGGCTACGGGGTCAGCAGGACCTTGATGGCGCGCCTTTCGTCCATGGCGCGGTAGGCCTCGGGCGCCTCCTCAAGGGGCATGACCGAGTCGAACACGCGGCCCGGATTGATGGTGCCGTCCAGCACGTCGGCCAGCAGTTCCGGGATGTACGTCCGGGCCGGGGCCATGCCGCCGCCGATCGAGATGTTGGTGTCGAACAGGAAGCGCAGCGGGGCTTCGGCCCCGCCGGTGGGGACGCCCACAAAGCCGAGGGCGCCGCCCGGGCGGACGCTGTGCAGCGCCTGCTCCATGGATTCCTTGGTCCCCACGCACTCCAGCACGGAGTCGGCCAGGACGCCGCCGAGCAGTTCGCGGACCTTGGCGACGCCGTCGTCCCCGCGCTCGGCCACGATATCGGTGGCCCCGAATTCGCGGGCGATCGCCTGCCGGTCGGCGTGCCGTGACATGGCGATGATCCGCTCCGCGCCGAGGCGCTTGGCGGCCAGCACGCCGCAGAGGCCGACGGCGCCGTCGCCGACGACGACGACAGTCCGGCCGGGGCCGGCCTTGGCGGCGAGGGCCGCGTGGTGGCCGGTGGCCATGACGTCGGAGAGCGTGAGCAGGCTGGCGCGGAGGGCGTCGTCGGGATCGGTGACGCCCGGGACCTTGACCAGCGTGGACTCGGCGAGCGGCACGCGGACAGCCTGGCCCTGGCCGCCGTCGATCCCGTGGCCGGTGTCATCCTTGCCGCCCCAGCCGGCGAGGTGGTCGCACGCGACGGTGACGCCGTTGAGGCACTGGGGGCACTTGCCGCAGCTGACCACGAAGGGGGCGATCACGAGGTCGCCCACGGCCAGGTCCCTGATGTCCTCGCCGATGCTTTCCACCGTCCCGATGAACTCGTGGCCGATCGCGGACGGCTTGTGGGTGGGCTTGACCCCGCGGTAGGGCCACAGATCCGAGCCGCAGACGCAGGAGGCGGTGACCTTCACGACGACGTCGGTGGGCAGCTGGATTGTCGGGTAGTCGCGGTCTTCGACTCGGATGTCGCCGGGGCCGTGGATGATGGTGGCGCGCATGGGGGCTCCTCGCATGGTGATGGGTGGGCTTGGATTGAGTTTAGTCTCCCCGGCGCCATTGGCCGTTTCGAGCCGTGAGAAGCAACGCGGGGTCAGATACGGCCCATGGAGGCACCCGCCACCGGCCGTATCTGACCCCGCGTTGCTTTTTAGACGGCTTCGAGCACGCTGACATAGTTCGCGATGCCCACGCCGCCCATGTTCTGCACCGCGGCCCGGCGCGGGTTGGCCAGCTGCATGGCTCCGGCCGTGCCGGTGAGCTGCATGGCGGCGATGACGTGCTGGGAGACGCCGGTGGCGCCGACGGGGTGGCCCTTGGCCTTGAGCCCGCCGGAAACGTTTACCGGCAGCTTGCCGTCCTTGAAGACCCAGCCTTCCTCGAGCGCACGGGCGCCCTGGCCGCGTTCGGTCAGTCCCATCGCCTCGTACATGAGCAGTTCGGCGATGGTGAAGCAGTCGTGGACCTCGGCGAAGTCCAGGTCCTCCAGCCCGACGCCGGCCATCCCCAGGGCCCGCTGCCAGGAAGCCCGCGTGGCGGCGAATTCGGTCGGGTCCCGGCGCTCGGCCGGGAAGAAATCATTCGCCTGGCCGAAGCCGGCGAGCCGTACCGGGGCGGTGGCCCCACCCGTAGGAGCGACGCTGAGGACGACGGCGGCGGCGCCGTCGGACACGGGGGAGCAGTCCGTGCGGCGCAGCGGATCCGCCACCATCGGGTTCTTGTCCGAGACGGTGCGGCAGAACTCCTCGCCGAGGTCTTTGCGGAGCTGGGCGTAGGGGTTGTCGACGCCGTTGCGGTGGTTCTTCGCCGCGATGGTGCCCAGGACGTCGCCGAGTCTTCCGTTGCCGTCCCCGTAGCGCTTCCCGTAGTGCTTCGCGACCTCCGCGAAGAGCCCGGTGAACCCTGTGGTGGAGGCCTTGCCGGCCATGTCGTAGTCCGCGCCGAGCAGGGCCGCGCCCACGACGTCGGCCCCGGCGTGCGTCATCTTCTCGGCGCCGATCACCAGGACGGTCTTCGCGGTGCCGGCCAGCAGGGATTTGGTGCCCTGCTGGAAAGCGGCCGATCCGGAGGCGCACGCGTTTTCGACCCGGGTGGACGGCACGTTGGCCAGCTGGTCGGAGACCTGCAGCGCCAGGGACGACGGGAAGGCCAGCGGCATCATCCCGGAGTTGAACTGACCGAGGTAGATTTCATCGATCTGGCCGGCCTCGATCCCGGCGTTGCCGATCGCCTCGGTGGCGACCTGGACAATCAGGGATTCCAGGGTCTGGTCCTCCAGCTTGCCGAAGCGGCTGTGACCCCAGCCGGTGAGCAGGACGTCCTTGCCGAACTGGTCTTTGAGGCTCATGCTCCCGCCACCTCCGCTACGGTTTCTTCGATCTGTGCGGTTCCCTTGGGTTCCAGGGCGACGTCGAACTCTGCCTCGGTCTTTTCGCGAATCTCCTCCACGGTGACGCCGGGGGCCAGCCGGGTCAGCGTCAGCTGCCGGCCTGTTCCGTGGTCAGGCTTGATCAGGTCGAAGACCGCGAGATCGCTGATGATGCGGTTCACGCAGCTGAGCCCGGTGAGCGGCAGCGTGCATTCCCTGACGATTTTGGCGGTGCCGTCCTTGGCGTTGTGCTCCGTCAGGACCACGACGCGCGGGGTGCCGGCCACGAGGTCCATGGCGCCGCCCATGCCCTTGACCATCTTGCCGGGGATGGTCCAGTTGGCGAGGTCGCCGGCGCCGGAGACCTGCATGGCGCCGAGGATGGCAACCTTCACGTGGCCGCCGCGGATCATGCCGAAGGAGGCCGCGGAGTCGAAGATGCTGCCGCCGGGCAGGACTGTGACGGTCTGCTTGCCGGCGTTGATGAGGTCGGCGTCTTCCTCGCCCTCGTAGGGGAACGGGCCCATGCCAAGCAGGCCGTTCTCGCTCTGCAGGACAACGCGGACGCCGTCGCGCAGGTTGTTGGCCACCAGCGTTGGGATGCCGATGCCGAGGTTGACGTAGTCGCCGTCGTTCAGTTCTTCGGCCGCGATGGCGGCCATTTCATCTCGGGTCCAAGCCATGGTGATTCTCCTGAAAACGTGTGGGTGGGCGGCGCTCAGGCCGGATTAGACGGTGACGGCGGATGCGGCGTGCGCCGCATCTGCTTCCGCTTCGGCCCGGGGGCGGACGGTGCGCTGTTCGATGTCCTTGACCCGGCCGCTGGCCTGGACCAGGCGCTGGACGAACACGCCGGGGGTGATGATGTGGTTCGGGTCCAGCTGGCCCGGCTCGACGATCACTTCGGCTTCGGCGACCGTCACGGCGCCGGCCGTAGCCACCACCGGATTGAAGTTCTGGGCGGTGTACCGGTAGATCAGGTTCCCGTCGGTGTCGGCAGTGTGCGCGTGGACCAGCGCGACGTCGGCCTTGATGGCGCGTTCCTGAACGAACGTCTCGCCGTCGAACTCCGCCAGCGGCTTGCCTTCGGCGACGAGGGTGCCCACACCGGTCTTCGTGTAGAAGGCCGGGATGCCGGCGCCGCCGGCGCGCAGCCGCTCGGCAAGGGTGCCTTGCGGGGTGAATTCCACCTCGAGCTGGCCAGCGAGGTACTGCTCGGCGAAGAGCCTGTTCTCCCCGACGTAGGAGGCAATGACCTTGCGGACCTGGCCGCCTTCGATCAGTATGCCGAGGCCCTTGCCGTCCACGCCCATGTTGTTGGAGACGACCGTCAGGTCCTTCACCCCGGAGTCCCGCACCGCCTCGATCAGGTCGGCGGGGATCCCGCTGAGGCCAAAACCGCCCACGGCGAGCGTCATGCCGTCCCGCAATACGTCCTGCAGGGCAGCCGCTGCCCCGGATTTCACCTTTGACATTGCATCTCCTCATTGAGCCTTAGAGTCACCGGCGGGCCGGGCTTCGAAGCCCGACGCAGCGATCCACTTTGTGGACTGTTCATCTGAAGAAGGAGCCTATGGTGTGGCGTGGAGCACTGTCAACGCCGGATTTACGCTGAGACGGGTGCAATTTTACAGTGTGGACGGTAAGCTGGTGGGTGTCCACAATGTGGAAATTTACGTGGAAATACCCGAGGAATCGCGAGGAACAAAGATGAATTCCGTCCCCGTGCAGGGCGCCCAGGTGGTGAGCCGGGTCGCGGCCCTCCTCAGGATTGTGGGCCAGAAGCCGGACGGCTCCCCGCTGGTGGAGCTGGTGCGCGAGTCGGGCCTGACGCGCCCCACAGTGCACCGGCTGCTCAGCTCCCTGGCGGCCGAGGGGTTGCTGGACCAGGATCCGGGCAGCGGCAACTGGGTCCTGGGCCCTGAGATCCTGCTGCTGGGGTCCGTGGCCTCGGCGCGTTTCCCCTTGGAGGACATCGCGAGGCCGAGCCTCCGGCGCCTCGCCGAAGAGACTGGCGAGAGCGCGTTCTTTTCCATCCGCCGCGGCAACGAAACGGTGTGCCTTCTCCGGGAGGAAGGCAGCTTCCCGGTCCGTTCCTTCGTGCTGCATGAGGGCGTGCGGTTTCCGCTCGGCGTGGCCTCCGCCGGCACCGCCATCATGGCATTCCTGCCGGCAGAGGAGCAGGAAGAGATGCTCGCAAACTGGGCAGCGCACGCCGGCGCCTTTGCGGCCGGTCACACCCAAGCGCGTGTCCGGGAAAACCTCGAAGCCACCCGGCAGGCCGGCTATTCGGTCAACCCGGGGCTGGTCCTGGAAGGCAGCTGGGGGATGGGCGCGGCGGTCTTCGACCAGCGGGGCCGCCCCGCCTGGGCACTGTCCCTGACCGGCATCGAGCCGCGCTTCAGGGAGGAGCGCCGCCCGCAGCTGGGCCGGCTGCTCATGGATGAGGCCCACCGCATCTCGCTGCTGCTGCAGGGCTAAGGCTAGGGGTTCCGGGCGTTAGGGCTTAGCGGACGTCCCGACGCGTCGTGGGTCACGAGCTGCTGCCGTCCGGGGCACATTGGCGCGGACACGCCGGACCTTGGCGGCTATGCGGGTTGTTCGGGGGCTCAAAGTGCCTGCGGAGTGCTGGCTATTTCCACCACGTATCGAAAATCGTCACCGGGACTGTGCGTTTGTGGCGGGTCCGCAGGTACATCGCCTCGATCCGTTCCGCCGCGGCCTCGGGCACGTCGCGGCCCTCGAGGTAGTCATCGATCGTGTCGTAGCCCAGGCCGAGTTCGTCCTCGTCGGTGCGGCCGGGCTTGCCGTCCAGGAGGTCCGCCGTCGGGATCTTTTCCCAGATCCGCGCGGGGGCGCCGAGCTCGGCGAGCAGCGCACGGTTCTGGCGCTTGTTGAGGCCGAACAGCGGCAGGATGTCCGCGCCGCCGTCGCCGAACTTGGTGAAGAACCCGGTGACGGATTCAGCACCGTGGTCCGTGCCGATCACCAGGTAGTTGTGCTCGCCGGCCAGGGCGTACTGGGCAATCATCCGGGTCCGCGCCTTGGTGTTGCCCTTGTGGAAATCGGAGATGTCCGTGCCCACCGTCTTCTGGAACTCGTCCTCGAAGCCGTCCACGGCGGCCGAGATGTTGAACGTCCACTCGGTCTTGGCGCGGATGAAGTCCAGGGCCGCCTGGGCGTCGTCCTCGTCGTGCTGAACTCCGTAGGGCAGCCGCACGGCGACGAAATTCGCCTCGACGCCCTCGGCCTCGAGCTCCTCGACCGCCAGCTGGGCCAGCCGCCCGGCCAGGGAGGAGTCCAGGCCGCCCGAGATGCCCAGGACGAAGCCCCTGGTATGGGTCGCCTTGAGGTATTCCTTCAGGAACATCACGCGCTTGCGCACCTCCCCGGCGGGGTCGATCCGGGGCTGAACGCCCATTTCCTCGATGATCTTCGCCTGGAGTTCACGCATGCCTCACAGCCTAGCCAGCGCTGTCAACAACGCTCAACTGTTGCGGCCGGGCCTGCCGGTCGACGAAGGCATAGGCGTGGGAATGGCGCTACGACGGCGGATCGGCGCTGCGCTTTTGGACCGGCGCTGCGCATTTGGGCCGTCGCTACGCGGATACCCGTCGCGCAGGGCAGGGTGCGCAGCGCGCGCCAGGAACCGTCGCGAAAACCGGGATGCGCCGCGAAAACCGGTCGCGCGCCATCCCGGCACACCCGCGCGGCCCATGAACGCCAGGCTTAGCGCTCGTGCCGGGCCGGTCCTGTGGAGCCGCGGACCGTGAGGTGGGTGGGCATCACGGACCGGCTCCGGGTGCCGCCCCAGCCGAGCGGGTTCAGCTGGGCCAGCAGCATGGAGACCGCCACGCGTCCGGCCTGTTCGATCGGGGAGGCCATGGTGGTCAAGGGCGGGTTGCAGAAGTCGGCGCCGAAGATGTCATCGCAGCCCACAATGCTCATGTCGTCCGGGACGCGGATGCCGCGTTCGCGAAGGCGCTGGAGCATGCCGATGGCGATGAGGTCGTTGAACGCGATGCACGCGGTGACCCCACTATGTACGGCGGCGTCCGCGGCGGCCGCGCCGGACTGCGTCTTGGGGGCGAAGGGGCCCAGCCGGCGCACTTCCACGCCGCGCTCCTCGGCTGCCCCGGACAAGGCAGTCCACCGCCGTTCGCTGGACTGCGACGTCGGCGGGCCGGCCACGTAGGCGACGCGGGCGTGTCCCAGCGAGATCAGGTGGTCCAGCGCCTGGCTGGTGGCGGACGGCGTGTCGATCAGGACCGCGGGAACACCGGGCACGTCACGGTTGATGGTGACCATGGGCATCTTCGCCGCCGCGTCCAGCAGTGCATCGTCGCTGAGGCGGGATGCGGCAACGATGATGCCGTCGGCGCTCTTGCGCAACTGCTCCACGGTGCTGGCCTCCACCTCGTCGGATTCTTCCGTGTCCACCAGCAGCTGGGTGTATCCGGCCGCCTTGAGCTGGAGCTGGGTGCCCCTGATGAGGTCGAAGTAGAACGGGTTGGTGATATCCGGGACCAGGACTCCCACTGCGCCCGTGCGGCCGGAACTCAGGGCCTTCGCCTGGCTGTTGGGGGTGTAGTGCAGCTGGGCTGCGGCTGCCTCGATCCGCTGCCGCGTCCTGACATTGACTCGGTCCGGCGTGGAGAGCGCCCGGGAAACAGTGGACGCCGCCACCCCGCAGAGAGCGGCGATGTCATGGATGGTGGCCGGGCGGTCCACTGCTGCTGGTCGCGTCGTCGCCACGGCGCTCCTCTCTGAACGTGGTGGCCGGGCCGTGTCGGCCGGGTCGGATGGCGGCCCTGTGATTGCCGCCACAGACCCGGTCAGCAAAGAATGCCACAGATTGTCAAAGTTTGGCAATCGGTTGTCATTTGACTGTGGCACTAGCTAGACTGGGTTGAACACCGTTTGTGAACTGCGTCACCGCGCTGGAGCCGGAAGCTGCCCGCGGCGGCCGCGAAACCCAGGAGATCCGCGTGAGCAAAATACCAACAGCAGTCTGGTCGCTTTCAGGCTTCGGCGATGAAATAGATCCTGACCCGGCAGTTCAAGCCGCCGTGCTGCTGGCACTGGGTGCAAGCCACATCGAGGTGCGCAGCGCCTGGGGCACCAATGTCTCCGAGCTGGAGCCCGAACGGGTCGCCCGGCTCAAGGAAATCCTCAATGAGAAGGGCCTCAAGGTCTCGGCCGTGGCCAGTCCCATCGGCAAAGTGGACGTGAGCCTGCCCGTGGAGCATGAACTGGCAAGGCTCCGCCAGATCATTGCGGTGGCCAAGGGGCTGGAGACAAAATACGTCCGGATCTTCTCCTTCTACCGGGAAGAAGGCCGCACTGCTGACGACATCCGCGGGGACGTCCTGGTCCGCATGGGCGCCCTTGCAGCGCTCGCCGAGGAATCCGGCGTCGTGCTCCTGCATGAGAATGAAAAGGGCATCTACGGCGATACGCCGCAGCGCGTGCTGGACATCATGGAGTCCGTGAACTCGCCCGCGCTCCGCGTCGCGTGGGACAACGCCAACTTCGTCCAGGTGGGCGTCAAGCCCTACACCGAGGGCTACGCCATGCTGCGGCCCTACCTGGAGTACTTCCAGGTCAAGGACGCGCTCGCCACCAGCGGGGAAGTGGTCCCCTCCGGCGAGGGCGATGGCGAGCTCGACGCCACGATCGCCGCCCTCAAGGCGGACGGGTACGCCGGCTTCGCCTCGCTGGAACCACACCTGGCCAGCGCCCACGAACTCGGCGGCTTCTCGGGCCCGGTGGCCTTCGGCACGGCGGCCCGCGCCTTCGCCGCGCTGGCCGCGATGAACCAGATCGAACTCGTCTAGCCGACCTCATTTAGCAGGACCGTAACACCACCAAGAAGTAGGGAGCTCCGGATGCCAAAGGCGGCAATCATCGGCTGCGGCGACGTGTCGATCGTGCACTTTGAGGCACTTGCAGGGATGGACGACGCCGAATTGGTGGCTGTCTGTGACACGGATCCGGGGCGCCGAGCCGCGGCGCAGGAGGCTCGCGGGGTTCCCGGCTTCGAGGACTATCGCGACATGCTCGAGGCGGCCGCCCCGGACGTTGTGCACGTCACCACCCCGCATCACGAGCATGCAGCAATCGCCATGGAATGCCTGCGTCGCGGTGTCCATGTGGTGCTGGAAAAGCCCCTGGCGCACACCCTGGCCGAGGGCGAAAGGCTGCTGGCCGCTGCTGCTGACAGCACGGCGAAAATTGGCCTGTGCTTCCAGAACCGCTACAACGCCCCGGTGCAGGAAATGCGCCGACTGCTGGACTCCGGCGAACTCGGCAAGGTGCTCGGGGCCTCTGCCACGGTCATGTGGCACCGGCAGCCCGACTACTACCTGAGCCGGCCCTGGCGCGGAAGCTGGGGCGAGGGCGGCGGCGGCCTGATGATGAACCAGGCCATCCACACTGTTGACCTGCTGCAGTGGCTGGTAGGCGACGTCGTCGAGCTCGCCGGCAGCGCCTCGACCCATGCGCTGGCAGAAGCTATCGAGGTGGAGGACACGGCGGAGTTCGCCGCGCTCCACAGCAACGGCGCCCGCAGCGTCTTCTACGCCACGCTCGCGAACACGGTCAACGCGCCGGTCACCCTGGATATCAGTACCGAGGCGGCAACACTGAGCCTGCGCGGAGACTTGACCGTCGCCTACGAGGACGGGCGCAGCGAGGTGGTGCGGGAACGCGCCGTCGGCTCCGGCGGCCGTTCCTACTGGGGTGTCTCGCATGCTCTGCTGATCGCAGATTTCTATGCCGGTCTGGCGCAGCCGGGCCCGTTTTGGATTGACGCCGCCGAAGGGGCGAAGTCGCTGCGGATCGTGAAGGACCTCTACCGGCAGTCCTACCCCGGCTCTGAGGAAAAAGTGTCCTAGCCGGACGCGTTTGCGCGGCGTTCGCAACCCCGGGGCGCCTGCATCACTGCGTGCGGGCTGCCGGCGCGCCCCTCGCGCGGCCCAGCCAGAGCACTCGTCCCGCAATAAATCAAAAAGGTTATGACAACCGGTTGCCAGAAATGGCAACCCAACGTACGCTGAACCCACAAGCGGCAATGTGGCCCAAGCCACATTGCCGCCGCCATGGTCCGAAGCAACGGACCCGTCAAGCGATCCAAAGGAGCCAACAATGAAGTTCGGTCCCCGGGCAGCAGCTGCTGCCCTCATCCTCAGCGCGTCCCTCGCGCTCACAGCCTGTGGCGGCGGCGCCACAGGCACCGCGGCCACGGGCACCGCGGCCACGGCCCTGACGATCGGCACCATCCAGGACGTCCGGTCCTGGGACCCCGCCCAGGCGCACGTCGGTCACGTCCTCCAGCCTTACCAGGCCGTCTATGACACCCTGATCCTGCGCCAGCCGGACGGAAAGCTCAGCCCGATGCTGGCCACGGCGTGGAAGTACAACGCAGCCAGCACCAAGCTGACGGTGGACCTGCGCACGGACGTCACGTTCAGCGACGGCGCCAAGTTCGACGCCGAGGCCGCGAAGGCCAACATGGACCACTTCAAGAAGGCCAACGGCCCGCAGATGGCCCAGCTCAACGCGGTCAAAGACGTGGCCGTTGTGGACGCCGATACCATCGACATCAACCTCACGGCCCCGGACCCGGCCCTGGAGTACTTCCTGAGCCAGGCCGCAGGCCTGATGGGCAGCCCCAAGGCGCTCGGAACCGACGCCATCAAGACCGAACCGGTGGGCTCCGGCCCGTATGTGATGGACAAAGCAGCGTCGGTGAAGGATTCCCAGACGGTGTTCACGGCCCGCAAGGACTACTGGAACAAGGACCTTCAGAAGTACCAGAAGCTCACGTTCAAGATCCTGACCGACCTGACGGCCCGCACCAACGCCCTGGTCTCCGGCCAGGTGGATGCGACGATCCTGGACCCCAGGAACGGCAAGCAGGCCGAGGGCGCCAAGATGCAACTGGCGGCCAACGAGGTCGACTGGCAGGGCCTGCTCCTCCTGGACCGGGACGGTGCCAAGAACCCGGCGCTGAAGAACGTCAAGGTCCGCCAGGCGATCAACTACGCCTTTGACCGCAAGACCATCCTGGACCAGGTCATGCTGGGCCAAGGCACTCCGACGTCCCAGCCGTTCGGCAAGGCCAGCGGGGCCTGGACCGAAGAACTGGAGAACTATTACAGCTACGACCCGGCCAAGGCCAAGCAGCTGCTCAAGGAGGCCGGCTACGAAAACGGCGTCACCCTGGAAATTCCGAGCGTTCCCGGTTTCGAAACCCAGATTTCCGTGGTCCAGCAGCAGCTGGCAGACGTCGGCATCACCCTGAAGGTGGGCGCCGCGCTGACCAACACCTTCACCTCCGATGTTGCCGCGCAGAAGTACACCACCATGTACTTCTCCCTCTTCCAGGGCGAGCCGACGGTTGCGGTCAACCAGATCATTTCCACCAAGGCGCTCTACAACCCGTTCAAGAACGCGACGCCGGAACTGGATGCCAAGATTGAGGCCGTGCGCGCCGGCGGTGCCGACGCGGGCAAGCTGGCCCAGGAAGTCAACAAGTACGTGGTGGAGCAGGCATGGTTCGCACCGCTCTTCCGGGTGAACCAGATGTACTACCACAATGCCAAGGTGAACGTAACGCCGCAGATCCAGCAGGCGGTCCCGTCCATCTACAACTACTCACCGGCCAAGTAGGACCCCATGATCAGGTTCATTGCGAAAAGGCTGGGCAGCGGGCTGGTGGTGCTGTTTGTTGTCTCGGCACTTACTTTCTTCCTGCTGTATACCTCCAGCGGGAGCATCGCCAGGAACATCCTGGGCGACCAGGCCACCGCCGAACAGGTGGCGCTGAAAGAACACGAGTTGGGGCTGGACCAGCCCCTGCTGGTCCGCTACCTCGCATGGGTTCTCGACGCACTGAGCGGAAACCTTGGCGCTTCCTGGTTCACCTCGGAACCGGTGGCCAACTCGCTGGCCAGCCGGATCCCGGTGACCATGACCATGGTCTTCGCCGCAATGATCCTGATCGCCCTGTGTGCAGCACTGATCGGTGTTGCCGCTGCGGTCAAGCGCGGCTGGGTAGACAGGGTGGTCCAGGTTGGCGCCATCATCGGCGACTCCATTCCGGGGTTCGTCATCGGCGTCATCCTGGTCACCATCCTGGCCATCCAGCTGGGGCTCTTCCCGGCCACGAGCACCATCTCCCCGGACGCCGGGGCCGATGCGTGGGTCTATTCCATGTCGCTTCCGGTGATCGCACTGCTGATCAACGGCGTCACCGGCGGAGCGCAGCAGATCCGCAGCGCCGTCATCAAACAACTCGAGCGGGACTACGTCCGCACCCTGCGCAGCCGCGGAATCGGCGAGCGCGAAATCCTGTTCAAGCACGTCCTGCGCAGCGCCGCTCCGGCCGGAC
This sequence comes from Arthrobacter sp. 05L421, assembly GCF_056397785.1. NCBI lineage: Bacteria > Bacillati > Actinomycetota > Actinomycetes > Micrococcales > Micrococcaceae > Arthrobacter > Arthrobacter sp. 05L421. Next base: position 13,083 of record NZ_JBFTOC010000007.1, on the reverse strand, counting down.
TGACCGTCCTGAGCCTGCAGCTGATCAGCATGCTTGGCGGCGTGGTGATCATCGAGCAGATCTTTGCCCTTCCCGGCATGGGACCGCTGGCGGTCGCCGCTACAGGCCAGTCGGATCTTCCGGTGGTGATGGGCGTCGTGATGTACACGGTGGTGGTCGTCATTGTCGTGAACCTGTTGGTCGACATTTTCAATGGCTGGCTCAACCCGAAGGTACGTGTGTCATGAGCGATTCTGCAGAAACCGCGGCAGCCGCCGCTTCCATACCTTCCGCTCCTCCGCCCTCCGTTCTAACGGGGCAGAGCGGGACGGTGGTCCGTTCCACCGTCATCCGCCGGTTGTTCAAGAACCCCCTGGGCATCGTTGCAATCACGATCCTGCTGGCGATCGCGCTCCTGGCCATACTGGCCCCGGTCCTGGCACCCTTCGACCAGAACTACGCCAACATTGCCAAGACCCTCGCCGCCCCGGATTCGGCCAACGTCCTGGGAACGGACAGCGCCGGGCGCGATGTCTGGAGCCGGCTGCTGTTCGGTGCGCAGCTGACGCTGCTGTCCGCCCTGCTCTGCGCCGGCGTGGCCATTGGCATCGGCCTGCCGGCCGGCCTGATCGCCGGCTATTACGCCGGCAAGTTCGAGGCAGTCTCGAACTGGGTGGTCAGCATCCTCATGAGCCTTCCCGGGCTGATCGTGCTGCTGACCATCCGGGCGGCGTTCGGCCCCTCGGTGTGGATCTCCATGATCGCCTTCGGCATCCTCATCAGCCCGTCCTACTTCCGGCTGACCCGCACGGCCGTCCAGTCGGTCCGCAATGAGCTTTACGTTGATGCCGCGCGGGTCTCCGGCCTTTCGGACCTGAGCATCATCGCCCGTCACATCTTCTCGGTGGTCCGTGCCCCCATCATCATCCAGACCGCGGCCATCGCCGGCGTGGCCATCGCCATCCAGTCCGGCCTGGAGTTCCTCGGCCTGGGCGATCCCACCAAGGCAACGTGGGGCGTCATGCTCTCCGAGGGCTTTAAGAACGTCTACCTGACCCCGACCCTGCTATTCTGGCCGGCGCTGGCCATGGCGCTGACCATCGGCGCCCTGGTGCTGCTGGGCAACGCCATCCGCGACGCTCTCGAGGACGGCGAAAAGATCAAGCACCGCCGCAAGAAAAGGGCAACGCTGGAAGGTTCGACGGCGGCGCCCGCCGCCGCGCGCCCGCAGCGGAAGTCCGTGGCCGCCGTCGAAGCCGGAACCGAACACCACCTGGTCAAGGTGACCAATCTCGGCGTCGGCTATCCGCAGGCGGACGGTTCCATCAAGAAGGTGGTGGACGACGTCTCGTTCTACGTGGACCGCGGCGAGATCCTGGGCATCGTGGGCGAGTCCGGATCGGGCAAGTCCCAGACGGCCTTCTCCATCCTTGGGCTGCTCCCGGACAATGCCCGCATTGTGGCCGGCTCCATCCAGTTCGACGGCAACTACACCGTGGTCCCTGGCGACGAACGCGTCAGCCAGGAGCGCCTGTCCAAACTGCGCGGCAAACGGATTTCCTACATTCCGCAGGAGCCTATGAGCAACCTGGACCCTGCCTTCACCATCGGCTACCAGCTAGTGACGCCCATGGTGCGCGTCCTCGGGATCTCCAAGGCCGAGGCGAGGAAGCGGGCGCTGAAACTGCTCACGGACGTCGGCATCGCCAACCCGGAACGGACCTTCGCCGCCTACCCGCACGAGGTCTCCGGCGGCATGGCCCAGCGGGTGCTGATCGCCGGAGCGATCAGCTGCGAGCCGGACCTGGTGATCGCCGATGAGCCCACCACGGCCCTGGACGTCACCGTGCAGGCCGACGTGCTGGACCTCCTGCGCGAACTCCAGCAGCGCCTGAACATCGGCGTGATCCTGGTAACTCACAACTTCGGCGTGGTGGCGGATCTCTGCGACCGTGTGGCGGTCATGCAGAACGGGCGCCTCGTTGAGGAAGGATCCGTGCGGGACATCCTCCGCAATCCGAAGGAACCCTACACACAAACGCTTCTGGCATCGATGCTTGAAGGCAAGGAACCCATGTCCATGCTCGTTTCCCCCCGTCAAAAGGAGCCAGTCGCATGAGCACCACGGAAAGCGCTCCGCTGCTCGCGGTGGACCAGTTGGTGGTTGAGTACCCCAGCAAGCACTTCCGGGCCAAGCCCTTCCGCGCCCTGACGGACATCAACATCACCATCGGCCGGGGCGAAACCCTGGGCCTGGTGGGGGAGTCCGGTTCCGGCAAGACCACCCTGGGCCGCGCCATCCTGGGGCTGGCACCGGTGACCGGCGGGAAGATCAGCTTCGACGGCAAGGACATCAGCCACGCCACCCGCAAGGACCGGAGGGTCCTCAGCCGGGATCTGCAGGTGGTGTTCCAGGACCCGTACACCTCGCTGAACCCCGCCCTGGAGATCGGCGACATCCTCGCCGAACCGCTGGGCGTGCAGGGCATGGAGGCCGCGCCGGCCAAAAAGCGCGTGAAGGAACTGCTGGACCAGGTGGGCCTGCCGTCGGACGCGATTAACCGGCTGCCGCGCGAATTCAGCGGCGGGCAGCGCCAACGCGTGGCGATCGCCCGCGCCCTGGCACTCTCGCCCAAGCTGATCGTCTGCGATGAGCCGGTCAGCGCACTGGACCTGTCCACCCAGGCCCGCGTGCTGGACCTGTTTCTGCAGATCCAGAAGGACACCGGGGTGTCCTACCTGTTCGTCTCGCACGACCTCGACGTCGTCCGGCACATCAGCCACGGCGTCGCCGTGATGTACCACGGCGAGATTGTCGAACAAGGACCGGCCGGCGTCGTCACCACCGACCCGGACCACCCCTACACCCAGCGGCTTCTGCTGGCGTCCCCAGTACCCGATCCGGACCGGCAGGAAGAGCGCCGGGCGGATCGCCACCGGCTGCTGGAAATTCAGCGGCAGCAGAGAGAACAGGCAAGTGCGCTCACCTAGCGCTGTGCGCATGCACTAGGCGGAGGCATCTACCGACATAGCGGTCCTGAGGGCCCGGAAGACCACGGAACCACGGAGGAATACAGTGTCCACAATTGGCGTACAAGCGATGATGCTTAAAGACAGCTTCACCGAACTCGGAGCGTTTGAAACGCTCCGCAAGGTCAGCGCAATCGGCTACAACGCGGTCGAGATCTCCCAGATCCCGATGACGCCGGACAACGTCGCTGAGCTGGACCGTTCCCGCAGCGAACTGGGCATGGATATCGCCGCCTTGTCCGTAGCCATGGAAAGCCCCAAAGGCCGCCCCGGAGATTCACTGGCCGAACACTTCGAAAAGATCGTGGAGGACGCCAAGCGCCTGGACGCGAAGCTGCTGAGGATCGGCATGCTGCCGTTCCCCGCCATGAAATCGATCGACGCCGTCATTGACTTCGCCAAGCAGGCCAACGAATATGCCGAACGCCTGCAGGAGCAGGGCCTGGGCCTGTACTACCACAACCACCACATCGAGTTCGCGAAGTTCGACGGCAAATTCATGCTGGACATCATCGCCGAGAACTCCCCGGCCATGGGCATGGAAATCGACGTCCACTGGGTCCAGCGCGGGGGCCTGGGCCCGGTCCGGACGCTGGAAAAGTATGCCGGCCGCACGGCCATGGTCCACCTGAAGGACTACCGGATCGGCGTCTTGCCGGAGTCCTCCTTCGGGCTGCTGGATTCCGGGGACATCATGGGGTTCATGGCCGAGTTCAAGAACGTGGTCCAGTTCGCCGAAGTGGGCGAAGGCAACCTGGACTTCCCCGCCATCATCCCCGCCGCCCAGGCCGCCGGCGCCCGCTACCTGCTCGTAGAGCAGGACGAACTCTACGGGCGCACCGTGTGGGACGCCCTGCAGACCTCCTACGACAACCTTGTGGCCATGGGCCACTCGAACCTTTTCTAGACCACCCAATGACTACGGAGAATCACTACATGAGCAAGAAAGTACGCCTCGGCATCATCGGCCTGGGCCAGCAGGGCGGCATGTACGCGAAGTTCATCGCTGAGGGCGCAGTCCCCAACATGGTGATCGGCGCCATCTGCGACACCGACCCCGCCAAGAAGGAACTTGCCTCCTCCCAGTACCCGGAGGCGCCCTTCTACGAGGACTACATCGCGATGCTCGAAAGCGGCGACGTCGACGCCGTCGTCACGTGCGTGCCGCACTTCCTGCACCCAGAGATGGGCATCGAGACTCTCAAACGCAACATCCACGCCCTCGTGGAGAAGCCGGCCGGCGTGTACACCAAGCAGGTCAAGGAACTTAACGACTTCGCGGCCTCCAAGCCCGAACTCTCCTTCGCCATCATGTTCAACCAGCGCAACAACCCGCTGTACCAGAAGCTCAAGGAAATCGTCGATAACGGCGAGATCGGTGCCATCCGCCGCACCAACTGGATCATCACCAACTGGTGGCGCCCGCAGGGTTACTACAACTCCAGCGAATGGCGCGCCACGTGGGGCGGTGAGGGCGGCGGTGTGCTGGTCAACCAGGCCCCGCACCAGCTGGACCTGTGGCAGTGGATCTGCGGCGTGCCGAAGTCCGTTTACTCCAAGGTTGCCTACGGCTTCCGCCGCGACATCGCCGTGGAGGACGAGGTCACCGCCGTCGTGGACTACGGCAACGGCGCCACCGGCGTCTTCGTCACCGCCACGCACGACCTCGTGGGAACAGACCGCTTCGAGATCCTGGGCGACCAGGGCAAGATCGTCGTCGAAAACTCCAAGACCGCCACCGTGACCCGCCTGAAGAAGCCCGAGCGTGAACTCAGCGACGGCATGGATATGGACGATGTCCGCAAACTCTTCATGGGGGAGCTGAACCCCGAGGAGTACTACACCACCGAAGTGATCGAGTTCGAGTCCGCCTGGGGCGCGCAGCACTCCGGCGTCCTGGCGAACTTCGCCGCCAACATCCTGGACGGCACACCGCTGCTGGCCCCGGGATCGGACGGCATCAAGGGAGTCCGGCTGGCCAACGCCATCCATCTCTCCAGCTGGAGGGGCACGGAGGTGGGGCTGGACTTCGACGAGGACGAGTTCCTCGCCGAGCTGAACAAGCGCATCGCGGACGAAGGCAAGTTCCCCGAGCGCTCCTAGGCCCGCGCCGCAACCCCAGCCCAACGAGCTCGCAGCTGCGGCCGTTTTGAGCGCTCAAAACGGCCGGAGCTGTGATCCGGTCGGGCGGATGCTCGTTAGGATGGGGCGGTGACTGAACCCAAGACGCCGGACGCTGCCGCAACAACGGGCCCGGCCAAGAAGCACCCCCGGTCCGGAAAGTCCAGCGCCACCATCTACGACATTGCCAAGGTTGCCGGCGTCAACCCATCCACCGTCTCAAGGGCGCTCAGCAAGCCGGGCCGCGTCAGCGCCAAGACGCAGAAACTGATCGAGGACGCCGCCGCCGAGCTGAACTACCAGGTCAACCCGTTCGCCCGTGCGCTGCCCACTGGCCGCACCAACACCTTCGGCCTGATCGTCGCGGACATCACCAACCCCACATTTTTCGACATCATCCGCGGCGCGGAAACGACCGCCACGCAACGGGACTACACCCTGGTTCTGGCCGAATCCGCCGAGTCCGGTGTCACAGAGCTGACGGCAGCCCGCCGGATGATGGCCACGGTGGACGGCCTCATCCTGGCCAGCCCCCGCATGGACGACGACGACATCCGCCAGATCGCCCGCGACAAGCCAGTGGTGGTCATCAACCGCGAGGTCGACGGCGTGCCCTGCGTGGTTCCCGACGTGAACAAGGGCATCAGCGAGGCAGTCCGCAGCCTGGCCGCCAACGGGCACCGCAAGATTGCTTTTGTTGCCGGTCCGCCGCAGTCCTGGATGTCCGCGCGCCGCTGGGAAGGGGTGCAGGCTGCCTGCGAATGGTCCCGGCTCGAGGCCGTGCGGCTGGAATCCACCAAGCCCACCGTCGACGGCGGCCGCCAGGTGGCGCGCGATGTCCGGGCCAGCGGTGCCACGGCCGTGCTGACTTACAACGACCTCCTGGCCATCGGGCTCATGCAGGAACTTCAGGCCGCCGGCATTCTCATCCCGGACCAGATCAGCATCGTGGGCTTCGACGACATCTTCGGGGCGGACTTCACCACGCCGCCGCTCACCACTGTGCGCTCGCCGCTGGGGGAGTGCGGCTCGGGCGCTGCCACGCTGCTGCTTGATCTCCTGCACGGGGATCTTCTGCACAGTGATCTCCTGCAAGGGGCGGGGGCGCCTGCCGCCACCCTGCGCGTCGAGACGGAGCTGGTGCTGCGGGGCTCGAGCGGACGGCTCCTGCCCGCTGACTAGCCTGGCCGGTCACGCCACCCGCAACTTGATGGCAATTACTGGCAACCGATTGACAAGTGCGCGAGGCAAGCCGGACCATTGATCTATGTCACAGTCGATTGCCGCCAACCCAGACCGGCTCCTGCCCGCGGATCCCGGAACGCGCAGCATTGCGCGCGGACTCCTGCAGCACGTCCAGGACCTCCCCATCATTTCCCCGCACGGGCACGTTGACGCTGCAGTCATCGAGCACAACACCCCCTTCCCGGACCCGGCGGCGCTGCTGGTCAGCCCGGACCACTACGTCACCCGGCTGATCCACGCCAGCGGCGTCCCGCTGGACCGGCTGCGCGGCTCCGCCGCCGCGGCACCGGACTCCCGCACGGTCTGGCACGAGTTCTGCAAGGCCTGGCCGCTGTTCGAAGGCACGGCCTCCGGCTACTGGCTCCGCACCCAGTTCGAAAGCGTCTTCGGCCTCCGGCAGGAGATCAGCGCCGAGAGCGCCGATGCCAGCTTCGATGCGATTTCCGCCAGGCTGCTGGAGCCCGGCTTCCGGCCCCGCCAGCTCTTCAAGGACTTCAACATTGAGGTCCTGGCCACCACGGACGACCCCCTGGACAGCCTCGCCAGCCACAAGGCCATCGCCGAGGACCCCACGTTCCACGGCCGCGTCCTGCCCACCTTCCGCCCTGACGCCTACCTCAACTTCGCGCACCCCACGTGGTCCGCGAACGTGGACCGGCTCATCGCGGTAGCGGGCGACGGCGCCACCGGCTATGACGGCTACATCACCGCCCTGGAAAACCGGCGTCGTTACTTCGTGGACCACGGCGCAGTCTCGGCCGACCACGGCGTCCGCACACCGGCAACGCTCAAGCTCGACGCCGGCGACGCGGCCAGGCTGTTCGACCGCGCCCGGTCCGGCCAGGCCACGGCGCAGGACCGCGACGACTTTGAAGCCCACATGATGTACCAGATGGCCAGGATGTCCGTAGAGGACGGCCTGGTCATGACCATCCACCCGGGCGCCTACCGCAACCACCACGAACCAACCTTCAATGCGTTCGGCGCCGACACGGGCCACGACATCCCGTTCGCGGTGAACTACACCGAGGCAATCCGCCCGCTGCTGCAGGACTTCGGCACCGCCAAGGACTTCCACCTGGTGCTCTTCACCCTTGACGAGACCGTATTCTCCCGCGAACTTGCGCCGCTGGCAGGCTTTTACCCCTCCGTCTACCTCGGTGCCCCGTGGTGGTTCCTGGACGCACCGGACGCCATGCTGCGCTTCCGTTCCGCCGTGACCGAAACCGCCGGATTCTCCCGATCCTCCGGCTTCATCGACGACACCCGGGCCTTCTGTTCCATCCCCGCGCGTCACGATGCCTCCCGCCGGATCGAGGCCTCCTTCCTGGCCAGGCTGGTGGCGGAGCATCGCGTCAGCGAGGACCGCGCCCATGAACTGATCGTCGACATCGTGGACGGTTCGCCCCGAAGGGTCTTCAAACTGTGAGCACGGAACTGACTTCCGCACCGGAATCCGAGGTGGCGCCCGCCGTGGAACTTCCCCAACTGAACCGCCGTCTGCGCCCCGGCGCCAAGGCGCCCGTGCGCATCATCCACCTGGGCCTGGGCGCCTTCCACCGCTCGCATCAGGCGTGGTACACCCACCAGGCATCCGACGCCGCGGACTGGGGCATCGCGGCCTTTACCGGCCGCCGCCCCGACGCCGCACTGGCACTGGCCGAACAGGATGGGCTTTACACAATCGTGAACCGGGCCGACGACGGCGACTCCTTCGCCGTGGTCAGCAGCATCGTCGAAGCCGTGGACGGGGCAGATGTGCAGCGGCTGGCGGAGCTGGTTGCCGCTCCGGCCACCGCGGTGATCACGCTGACCGTCACCGAAGCGGCCTACCGGCTCCGTGCCGACGGGCAACTTGACCGCAATGCGCCCGACGTCGCCGCCGACCTTGCGCTGCTGGCGTCCGGCAGCGCCAGCCCGACGACGCCGCTGGGCCGGCTGGTGCTGGCCCTCGCCGCCCGCCGGGCTGCAGGGGCGGGGCCGCTCGCCGTCGTCTGCTGCGACAACCTCTCCAACAACGGCACCGTGGCGCACAACGCCGTGGTGGGCATGGCCGCGGCGTGGGACGCCGGGCTGGCCGGATGGATCCACGCCAACGTCAGCTTCGTCAGCACCTCGGTTGACCGCATCACTCCGCGCACCACCGCTGCGGACATTGCCGCCGTCCAAGCCGCCTGCGGCTACCGCGACACTTCGCCCGTGGTGGCCGAGCCGTTCTCCAACTGGGTGCTCAGCGGGGACTTCCCCGCCGGACGGCCGCGCTGGGAAGACGCTGGCGCCGCATTCGTGACCGAGATCGAGCCGTACGAGAACCGCAAGCTGTGGCTGCTGAACGGCGCACACTCCCTGTTGGCCTATGCCGGCCAGCTTCGGGGCCACACCACTGTGGCAGAGGCCCTGGCGGACCGGCTGTGCCTGCGGGCCGTTGAAAAGTTCTGGGACGAGGCGGAAGCGAACCTGTCCGGGCCCGAGGGAGACACCGCGGATCTGCAGATCCCGGCCTACCGCGCCGCCCTGCTGCAGCGCTTCGGCAACGCACGGATTGCCCACCACCTCGCACAAATCGCGATGGACGGCAGCACCAAGCTGCGGATGCGCGCCGTTCCCGTGCTGCGGGCCGAGCGTGCCGCGGGCAGGTCCGGCGCGGCCGCCGCGCTCATGATTGCGTCCTGGATGGACTACGGTGCCGCCTCCGCCGCGTTCCAGGACCCCCTGGCTGAGGACGTGTCCGCAGCCAACAGGCTCACCGGCGCCGAGCGGATCCGCGCCTTGCTGGCCCTGGTGGATCCGGCCCTGGCCGCCGACGGTTCCGTCGTGGACCTGATTGAAAGCTTGAGCGGAACATTCGGGGAGCGGGCTGTCTCCGCGTAACGCTCCGTGCAAACACTGCTGCCCGACTCCCGGTCACGGGGAGCCGGGCAGCAGTGTTTCGATGAACTTTCAACAAATTTATGGCAACCGCTTGCCATTTGATTGCCACGTGATTAGGATTACAACAAGAGCACAAACCGGCCGCACCGCCGGCCCCCAAATTCCTCCCCCGGCGCTGCCCGCAAAGACGCGATAGGACCTCCAAAAATGCTCAAGCCCCAGGCCAGCAAAACCCGCGAGATGGTCAACCTCGACGGCCTGTACCGCTTCAAGGTGGACTTTGACCGCTCCGGCCACCGGGAGGAATGGTTCAAGGCGCCCCTGGAAACCGGACTGGAAATGGGCGTCCCGGCCAGCTACAACGACGTCTTCCCGGACAAGGCGATCAGGGACCACGTGGGCTACGTCTGGTACCAGCGCGACGTCCGAGTCCCGCGCGGCTGGGCAGGGGAGCGCATCCACGTCCGCCTCGACTCCGCCACGCACGAGGGCATGGTGTGGGTCGACGACACTCTCGTGGCCCAGCACGCCGGCGGCTACATGCCCTTCAGCGCGGACATCACGGACCACGTGACGGCCGGGCAGGTTTTCCGCCTGACGGTCTCCGTCAACAACGAGCTCACACAGGCCACCATCCCGCCGGGAACCATCACGGTCACCGAGGACGGCCGCCGGCAGCAGACCTACCTCCACGATTTCTACAACTACGCAGGGCTGCACCGCAGCCTCTGGCTGTTCAGCACCCCCGCGGTCACTGTCGATGACATCACCGTGGTCACCGGCTTCGACGGAGCAACCGGCAGCGTCGACTACACAATTGCCACCGACGGCGGGACCGGCAGCGAAACCGTCACCGTTTCCCTCCGCGACGCCGATGGCGTCGTGGTCGCCCGCGCCGACGGCGCCTCCGGCACCCTGACGGTCGCCGACGTCGCCCTCTGGAAGCCCGGCGCCGCCTACCTGTACAGCCTCACCGCGGAAATCCGCGACGCCGGCCGGCTGCTGGACAGCTACACCCTGCCAGTGGGCGTCCGCACCGTGGAAGTCCGCGGCAAGGAATTCCTGATCAACGGGGAACCGTTCTACTTCACCGGCTTCGGCATGCACGAGGACCACGTGGCCATCGGCAAAGGCCACAGCAACGCCCAGATGGTCAACGACTTTCAGCTCCTGGACTGGGTGGGCGCGAACTCCTTCCGCACCTCGCACTACCCCTACGCCGAGGAAGTCATGGAGTTCGCGGACCGCCACGGAATCGTGGTGATCGACGAAACCGCCGCCGTCGGGCTGCACCTGGGCTTCGGAGCCGTCTTCGGCGGCATCGCGAAAAAGACCTATGTCGACGGCGGGGTGGATGCCAACACCGCCGCCAACCACCGGCAGGCGATTTCCGAGCTCGTCGCCCGCGACAAGAACCACCCCTCAGTCGTGATCTGGTCGATCGCCAACGAGCCCAACGGTTCGGAGGAGGGTGCCCGCGAGTACTTCGCACCCCTCGTGGAGCTGGCCCGCCGCCTGGACCCCACCCGGCCCGTCGGCTACGTCAACGTCATGTTCGACACCCCGGACAAGGAACTGCTCGGGGACCTGTTCGACGTCATCATGCTCAACCGCTACTACGGCTGGTACCTCAATAACGGTGACCTCGAAACGGCCGAGCAGAGCCTCGAAAAGGAACTGCGCGAGTGGGAAGCCGAGTACGGCAAGCCCATGATCATGACCGAGTACGGGCCGGACACCATGCCCGGCTTCCACTCCATCTATGAACAGCCCTGGAGCGAGGAATACCAGGCCGCGTTCCTGGCCATGTACCACCGGGTCTTCGACCGCGTGGACGCCATGGTGGGTGAACAGGTTTGGAACTTCGCGGACTTCCAGACCTCCAACGGCATCATGCGCGTGGACGGCAACAAGAAGGGCGTTTTCACCCGCGACAGGCGGCCCAAACCCGCCGCCTACGCCCTGCGCCAACGGTGGGCGGCACTGGCCGGCACCAAGAACATCGTTTCCGAGGCGTAGGCCTTAGCGCACATTTTTTCGCCGGGCCCAGGTCCGGCAACGGGTAAAGGAGCCCATTCATGAAAAAGCTGGACAGGCTCAGCATCATCGGCTATGGCGCCGGCGATGCCGCCAACAATCTCGCCTTCACCACTGCCACCATGTTCCTGCTGGTGTACTACACGGATGTGGCCGGGATCTCCGCCGCTGCCGCCGGCACCCTGCTGCTGGTGGTGCGGATCTTCGATGCCTTCGCCGACGTCTTCGCCGGCCGAGTGGTGGACCGGACCTACAGCAAGCGGTTCGGCAAGTTCCGGCCGTTCATCATGTTCGGATCCATCCCGCTGCTGCTGCTCAGCGTGGCAACCTTCTCAATTCCTGAACTCGGCGAATCCGGCACCTTGCTGTACGCCTACGTCACGTACGCCGCCCTGGGCCTGGCCTACAGCCTGGTCAACATCCCCTACGGCTCCCTCGCCGGCGCCATGACCCAGGACCCGGCCGAACGCGCCAAGCTCGGCTCGGCCCGGATGATCGGCGCGCTGCTGGTCGGCTCCGCCCTGGGCATCTTCGTGGCCCCGCTGATCAAGCCGGGCGCCAACCTGCAGGCCACCTTCACCACCATCACCCTGGCGTTCGTCGTCATCGGTGCGGCCCTGTACCTCTTCACCTTCCTGACCGCCAAGGAGCGGGTCCACCGGGCCGTCCCGAACGTCACCTTCAAGCAGAGCATGGACACGCTCAAGGGGAACCGGCCGCTGCTGATGCTGTGCCTGAGCTCCTTCTTCTTCCTGACCGGGTACCTGGCCCTCACCTCGGTCCAGCTGTACTACCTCCGCGACGTCCTGGGACGGCTGGACCTGTACCCCGTGCTGTCCATCACCCAGCTCGTCCTGACCTTCGTGCTGGCCGGCTTCATGCCCAAGCTGGTCCGGAACCTCGGCAAGAAGCGCGTCTACATCTCCTCGTCGCTGGTCACGGTCATTGGCGGCGCCATCGTCTTCTTCACCCCGGCCGGCCAGGTCTGGCTCGGTTTCACCGGCCTGGTCATCAGCCTGGTGGGCGTCCTCGCGGTCAACATCGTGGTGTGGGCACTGGAAGCCGACACCGTCGAATACGGCGAATGGAAAACCGGCGTCCGCACCGAGGGCATCACGTACGCCCTGTTCTCCTTCACCCGCAAGACCGGCCAGGCAGTGGGCGGTGCGCTCGCGGCCTACGCCCTGGCCCTGGGCGGCTACAAGTCCGGCGCCATCCAGACGCCCGACGCCGTCTTCGGCATCCAGCTCGCCGCCGGCGCGCTGCCGGCGGTCATGACCATCCTGGCCGTGCTCGTGATGGCCAAATACACCCTCACCGATGCCATGCATGCCCGGATCCTCACCGAAATCCGTGCCCGGCGCACTGACGGCGACGGCGCCGGAACTCCCGACGGCGAGGGCGCCGGAACCCCCGGCGCAGCTGTTTCCGCCGAGGTCGCGCCGCTGGCGCCCCGTAACTAAGACACTCCCGTAAGAGCAGATAAGGACCTGTTGTGAAAATCATTGCCGCTGAAGTCTTCGTGACCAGCCCCTCCCGGAACTTCGTGACCCTGCGGATCACCACCGAGGACGGGGTGACCGGGATCGGGGACGCGACGCTGAACGGGCGTGAGCTCGCGGTGGCCGCGTATTTGAAGGAGCACGTCGCGCAGCTGCTGATCGGGAAGGACCCGCACCGGATCGAGGACACCTGGCAGTTCCTGTACCGGTCCTCGTACTGGCGCCGGGGCCCGGTGACGATGGCCGCGATCGCCGCGGTGGACATGGCGCTGTGGGACATCAAGGGCAAGCTGGCCGG